>NZ_QTNG01000004.1:0-215578 GCF_003603525.1 Acidaminococcus sp. AM33-14BH
AAAAATGGGGTGAGGAAAGAATATTTCCTCACCCCAACATTTATTATAGAACCCAAATTTTCTTAACAAGCGTACAAGCCAAAGAAATGAGCCATGTAGAAAACGCTTTTTTCTACATGGGACTCATTAAATAAAGAGGTCACCATCCAAATCACAAGACGGATTTGGATGGTGACTCTCTGTTTTTCGTTTGAGATAGGTGCCTTTTCCGCAAGATAGCATCACAGCATCTTTGCGAGGCTTCCTTACTGCGCCCGCGTCATGAGAACGACTGTCTCGACATGGCATGAGAGGATAGCAAGAACGTCATATCGCTTTTTTTAGTCGTTGAACGTTGTCGGGAACATATCCACCGTTTTTTGTCTAAAGTCCTAGTTGTTGGAAACATATCCACGAAGTATTTTAAGGACAATTTTTTATTGGTAACGATTCTATAAAATGAAATTTTGATTTATCCCGTATATGCATTATCTGCAGTATTTTTGAAGTTCTGCTTAGATAGCCATTCTTCTTCATCCCTGTTTTCAGGAATATCTATACGCTCAATCTTGAAGATAACTGGTCTAGTTCCATCATTGCAGCAAGCAATCATCATGCGTTCGTCATTTGTCCAGCCGTGCATGATGGATCCTCCCTGCAGCGCAGTATATACATAGCGACTAACTGCATCCCACGCTTCACCGCAAAACTGACCATTCATCAGATGATAGAAGTCATCTTTTTGGGATGTCCTATCCAAAATAAACTCATCTCCAACTTTAAAACACGGACATGGTCCAGACTTCGGATCAGCAAGATATTTTTCCTGCAAATCCGGAAATACCTTAGTTTCCAAAACCGTTATTTTGCACTGATGTTTCACTATCATTCTCCTTAAAAATATCGATTCATTTTTAGTAAATCCTAGATAAGTCCTGATAAAGCAATTTTGGATAAATTCCAGAGGGAACTTATCCAAAACATGAATCTCTAAAAGCCCATATTTAAGCCACTTTCTGGCATCTATTGTTCTTTCCTTGACATCAATACCACTGACTCGACATGGCTCGTATGGGGGAACATATCAACGGGCTGGACTTGACGAATCTTATAGCCGCCTTCACAAAGGATGGCGGCGTCACGGGCAAGAGAGGCCGGTCCGCAGGAAACGTAGACGACGCGTTTGGGACGCACGGCAAGGATGGCGTCAAGAACGGGCCGCTCACAGCCGGCTCTTGGCGGATCAAGGACAACGACGTCGGGGCGGATTCCGTCCCTCACAAGAAGGGGCAGCTCTTTAGCCGCATCAGCACAGATGAATTCACTGTTTTTGATGTGATTGTCCCGGGCATTTTTTCTGGCGTCAGCAATCGCTGGTGAGACAATCTCGATTCCCAAGGCGTGCCGTGCCTTTTGGGCGAGAAAAAGGGTAATCGTCCCTGTGCCGCAGTAAAGGTCGATAACGTTTTCCTTTCCTTCCAAGGCGGCATAGGAAAGGGCAGTTTCATAAAGGCGCTGCGCCTGCAGCGTATTGACTTGGAAGAAGGAATGGGGGGAAATGACAAAGGTCAGGTCGCCCAAGCGGTCATGGATGACACCGGGCCCATAGATTACCTTGTTGTGAGGACCCATAATGACGTTTGTGTGGCGGGTATTAACGTTCTGTACCAAGGTAACAAAGCCGGGGATGGCTTCTTTCAGCATATGGGTCAGTTCCTTGAGATGGGGTACACGGTCCGTATTGGTGACAAGGACAGCCATGACCTCTCCGGTCTGGACGCCGACGCGGCCCATGATATGGCGCACGATGCCCGTGCGGGCGTCTTCTTTTAAAGCGGGGATATGGTAGCGTTCCATCCAGGCACGGACGACGGCCGTAAGTTCGTTATTTGCATCATGCTGGATGAGGCAGCGTTTTACGTCGATGACGTGGTGCGTGCCCTGGGCAAAGCAGCCAATAGACAGGCTGTGCTTTTTCCCTTCTGCCACAGGGACCTGCATCTTGTTGCGGTAATGCCACGGATCATCGGCTCCCAAAGTGGGATTCACGTTGATGCCCGAAAAATGACCAATGCGTTCCAAGGCATCGATGACGGTCTGACGCTTTTGAACAAGTTGCGCCTCATAGGCTAGATGCTGGATCTGGCAGCCGCCGCAGGCTTCATAGACAGGGCAGGGCGGTGTGATTCGGTCCGGACTGGGGACCAGGATCTTTTCCAAGCGTCCCAGGCCGTAGTTTTTCTTTTTGGCTGTGACTGCGGCCGTTACTCGTTCACCAGGAAGGGCTCCGGGGATAAAATAGGTAAATCCTTTCACTTTACCGACCCCTTCGCCGGAACTGCCCAGCCCCGTTATGGTGATTTCAATATGTTCGTTAGGTGTGGTTGTGCGTTTATCTCTTTTCATACCAATCATTATAGCGGGGAAGAAGAGGGAAGGCAACTTTTCCCTGTTTTCTCTTTGTACAAAAATTGTAAAGCTAAATTTACCTCAAAAAAACGATATTTTGAAAAAATGAATCATCTTGCAAAATTAATGATTGACAGATAATATCTTCATCATCTACCATAAGAGTAGCTATTCAGGATAGAGAGACGCTTCTTTAGCAAGCGCCTTTTTTCAACGGTAAAAAGTATACAAAAATAGCGTAAGAAAATAAAAAAATGATTATTCTTGTAGCGGGTGTTTGCTCGGGACTGGGAATGTTGCTTTATTGAATTGAGGGGGGAATCATGACAATTACAGAAGATTTGCACATGCTGCTTTATGTGGCGCTTGGAGGCGCCTTGGGCTCCGTGGGGCGTTATCTTGTTGCCGGAAGCCTCAAGGGTGTGGGGGGGACGGATTTTCCCTGGCACATGATTGCTGTCAATACGCTTGGCTGCATTTTGGTTGGCTTTTTTGTGGCTGTATTATACGTTAAACTGCCGCATCCTCGTTGGATCAACCTCTTTTATTGGGGATTCATTGGAGGTTTTACAGCCTTTTCTTCATTTATCAAAGAAGGAATGCATTTTTTCCTGCATGGGGAGCATATTACGGGATTCCTTTATATTTTCCTGCAGAACATGCTTGGTATGTTTGCTGCCGGTGCCGCTTTTTGGTTGGGCAAGATGCTGCTTTAAGGATGACCGCGGCTCCTTTGTAAGGGGTGATGGAAGTGAGTATCAATATGTTTTTTCTTATTGTGACGGCTTTGGGTCTTGTAGGATCGACCTTTTCCTGGGGGATGTACCGAACGGGATTTTCCCTGCTTCACTCTGCTTGGACGCTCCTGCCCTTTTTACTCATGCCCTTGATTTTTGCCATTGGTAATATTTTTACGGAATCGCTTCCTGTTACGCTGATTCGTTATTTTAGTTGGAGTGGCGGAGTGTGGATGGGTTTTATCTTTTATTCTGTGCTCTTATCTATCTTTTATGGTGTTTGTTGGCTCCTTGGCCGGTTTTCCCAGTCTTCGAACCTTGCACCCAATGCGGCCATCACAATTTTTTTCATCGCTTTTTTGGGGACCGGTCTTGGTGTTTACCAGGCCCTTCATCCCCATGTGCGGCGGATCACCCTTCGCACGTATAAACCTTTGACGCGGTCCATGCGTATCGTCTTTGCTTCGGACCTGCATTTTGGAACTCTTTGGGGCCGCCGGTATGGGCAAAAGCTCGTGAGCCGCATTAATGCGGAAGACCCCGATCTTGTGATTTTTGGCGGTGACCTTGTGGACCGCAGTCTTTCCTTTGTCATGCGCGAGGGCAGTATGGATGCCTTGCGCAGCCTCCGCGCTCCTATGGGCCTATATTCCGTCATGGGCAATCATGATCTCATGGCAGGTACGGGAGAGCAGGAACGGACTTATCTGGAACGAATGGGCATTCGGTTCATTGTGAATGAGTCCATTCCTGTGAGCAGTTCCGTTTGGATCACAGGCCTTGATGATGAGCGCTTTGGAAAAAAGGGCTATGAGGCGCCTGCAGCCCAAGGCAGTGACCTCCATATCTTTGCGGAACATGAACCATACCATGTTTTGGAAGCATCACAAAAGGAGTATGACCTTTATTTTGCCGGCCATACTCATGGAGGACAATTCATTCCTTTAAACCTCATTACACAGCGACTTTTTGCGCTGGACCATGGCACTCAGGCCTTTGGGAATATGCTGGCGACTGTATCGACAGGCCATGGCCTGTCCGTTATTCCCATGCGTCTTGGCGTACCGCCGGAAATTGTGGTTGTCAGTGTAGAACCGATTAAAAAATAAAAAAGGCCGTTACGAATCCTGTGTTCGTAACGGCTTTTTACTTCAAAGTTCATCGGTGAAAAGGGTGAAATGGTTCTTTTTGTAGGCAATAAGTCCGTCTTTTTGCATGCGGCTCAGTTCCGCTGAGAGAGCAGAACGGTCGACGCCGAGGTAATCCGCCATTTCCTGACGGTCAAAGGGGATGGAAACCTGCTTTTTTCCTTGTTTGTCAGCGAGAAAGGACAGATAGGACAGGACACGGCCGCGGATCGATTTTGATGCCGTATAGACCATACGCCGGGATAGGCCCAAGTTTTTGCGGGCCAAGATGGTCAGGAGGTTTTCTACAAGCTTATGATGATGACTGCAGTTTGAGGGACAGATGGTCAGTATCTTGTGCATATCCATCATAAGGACTTCCGTATCTTCTGCTACTTCCACGCTGATAAGGAGCGGCTCGTCATCCATGCAGGCATAGGCTTCGGCAAATATTTCCCCGCTGTGGGCCTGTCCCAAGATGGTCCGGTTTCCCCAGATGTCATCGTAGGCGATGTTGACGCAGCCTTTGAGGATAAGACTGACTGTGTGGACCTTGTCACCGGCACGGTGAATGTAGCTGCCTTTTTCAAAATGGCGGGTCACTGCGCCCAAACAGGTGAGGGCCGACTTGATTTCCTCCGTACGTAAGGTACGGAAAAAGGGTGTTTTCGCTAAAAATGCAAAATCCATGGTTTCTCCCCTTTTGTTGTTGAAACAACGTAATTAATTGTACCCCTATCGTATAATGACACCATCGAAAAAGCAAGTGAAACCATGAATCTTTTACATACAGGGGAGGAAACACTCATGAAACGGAGAATCATCAAAATCGACGAAAATAAATGCAACGGCTGCGGCCTTTGCGCTAAAGCCTGCCACGAAGGTGCCATCGGCATGGTCAATGGCAAAGCCAAGCTCTTGCGCGATGATTATTGTGATGGCCTTGGCGACTGTCTGCCGCACTGCCCGACCGATGCCATTACTTTTGAAGAACGGGAAGCCCTGCCTTATGACCGGGAAGCTGTTGAAGCAAAGATGCGGGCTGAAGGAAAACCGGTTCCGCCCCAGGGGGTCTGCCCTGGCTCCCGCGTACGCATGATGGCGCCCAAAGGCGGCTGCCCTGGGTCCCGTATGAAGATAATGGATCAGGCGGGAAAAGCAGCTGCGCCTGCTGCACCGGCTGCCGCGTCTGTAAGCCAGCTGCGCCAGTGGCCTGTGCAGATCAAACTCGTTCCTATCCAGGCTCCGTTCTTTGACGGAGCAAAGCTCCTCATTGCGGCTGACTGTTCAGCTTATGCGTATGCAAATTTCCACGAAGAATTCATCAAAGGTCATATTACCATCGTGGGCTGCCCGAAACTTGATGCCGTCGACTATTCGGAAAAATTAGGTGCGATTTTTGCTTCAAATGATATCAAGAGCGTGACCGTGGTCCGCATGGAAGTTCCTTGCTGCGGCGGTCTGGAACATGCTGCCGTCAAAGCCCTTCAGGAAAGCGGCAAGATGATCCCTTGGTCCGTTGTAACGATTTCGACCGATGGCAGGATTCTTGATCGGACGTAAGGCGGCCTTTGAAACGAGGCGCTTCTTAAAGTTCGGCATTTCCTTAAGGCGCGTCTCTAGCTGGAAGCTAGTTGCAGGGCTTTATTTAGCTCCGAACAGATGATCTTTCTAAAAGTGCAAAATGGCCTCGAATCCGCTAGGTTCGGGGCCATTTTTTAGTGTTCCAAAAGGATGCCGACGGCAGCAGAAAAGGCAATGTAGATGATGGGATGGAGCTGCCACTTGCGATAGCAAAACCAGATGAAGGCTGTCAGTATCATCATTTTAACTTTAAAGAGGTCGGCCAGGTTTCCCGTAACTTTCCAGGTATTTACCTGGAAGAGGGCAATCTGTGCGACACTCAGGCCTGCAGCCATGATGAGGGCCGCTGACGCAGGGCGGAGGCCGGAAAAGATCTGGCTGACGATGGCTGAGGATTGAAATCTACGGAGCATCCGTGCAATGATGAGGATGATGATGATGGACGGGGCAATGAGTCCTAAGGTGGCGATGGCACCGCCTGCAAATCCCGCCGTTTTGAAGCCGACATAGGTCGCCATGTTGACGCCCAGGGGCCCCGGCGTCGATTCAGAGACGGCAACCATATCGGCAATGTCGGTCGTAGTAAACCAATGGGTCAGACGGCTCATCTCCTGAAGAAAAGGCAGTGTCGCGAGCCCGCCGCCAACGGCAAATAACCCGGTTTTGAAAAATTGCCCAAATAGTTGGCCGTAAAGAATCAGTGTTTCCATGATTCGTCCTCCTTTGCGTAGTTTTCAGCGTGGTCTTGTGGATCTTGTTCCTTGCTCCTTGTCTTAATAGAGGCAGACTTTGAGGAAAAGAGACAGCCTGCTATGCCGGAAAGAACAATCAGCATGACAGTTGGGATGCTTGTCAAGAGAGATAAGACAAGGACGATGAAAAATAACAGCCAGCTGGTCTTGTCAATGAGGGCTTTTTTCCCTAATTTGATGACCGCATCAAAAATCAGGACGGTGACGCAGGCGCGGATCCCGTCAAAGGCATGTTTTACAATAGCAAGGTCAGCAAAATTCAAAAGAAAGGCGGCAATGGACGTAATAATCAAAAGGGAAGGAAAGATAACTCCCAGTGTAGCAATGATGCCGCCTGTGATTCCGTACAGCTTGTAGCCAATAAAGGTAGCCGTATTGATGGCGATGACGCCGGGCGTACACTGCCCAATGGCATAGTCATCCATGAGTTCCTCTTCCGTTGCCCAGTGGCGCTTTTCCACCACTTCCCGCTGCAGAATCGACAGCATGGCATAACCGCCGCCGAATGTGGTGATCCCGATTTGGGCAAATACCCAGAAAAGCTTCCAACACTTTTTCATTCCATCCATTTTAGCTTCCTCCTTTAGGCTGCTTTCGTCCCCTTAGGCGCATCTAGGTACCGTTTACGGGATTTTGGCGGTTTTCTTTTTCTGCACCATAGCGTATCATAGAATTAACTATATGAATAATATTTGTTTTATAATGAGGTATATGATATGAATATATATCAACTGCGCTATTACATCGCTGTCGTTGAAGAAGGTACGATTTCAGCAGCAGCCAGGAAACTGAATCTTTCTCAGCCACCCCTGTCTACCCAAATCAAGCTGCTGGAAGAAGAGGTAGGAACGGAGTTGTTTATACGCGGTGCGCGCCAGATCACGCTGACACCGGCCGGACGCCGGTTCTACCAGTATGCACTGGAAATGACAGATATAGAACGGCAAGCCTTGGAAGAAATCCGCGATATGGGCCGAGGCGGAACTGGGACCGTGCATCTTGGTTGTATCTCTTCCGCCCACGTGAAGGAAGTCTATGAAGGGCTTGATGCTTTTCACAGGCAATATCCCCTTGTCCGGCTGCGAATCGTAGAAGGCAACACGCTTGAACTGGAAGAAAAACTGGCTCGAAATGAGCTGGAAGCTGCTTTTGTTCGGACTCCGGAAACTTTTAAGCATGTTGAGCGTCTTCCCCTTCGCCAGGATCCGATGATGGCTTCCGGCAAACGAGCGTTTTTCAGTGAGATTCCTTCGCATAGGAAGCTCATCATGAAAGACCTTGCAGCGTGTCCTCTGATCCTTTATAAACGCTGGGAAGCAAGGATCCGTGATCTTTTTTCTCACGCTGGAAGGCAGCCGCAAATTGTTGGTGTTGCAGACGACCTTCGTACTTGCCTTATGATGGCTGATTATGGACTGGGAATCAGCGTGACACCCTTGGAGGCCCTTCGCGGCTATCCCCATCTGACGCGTCGGGTGATTGCGGAAAAGGGCCTTGTTTCCACGCTTGAACTTGTACTTCGTAAGGATGCCTATATTTCAGCCAGTGCAAAAGCCTTATTTACTGTTTTTAAAGAGCGTGACAAAAATCAGGAGGAATAGGGACAACTGGCATGGACGGTATTTTGAATCAGCAGGAGGCAGGCTTCTGGACTTTTTTACCCAATAAGAACCCCCACCATGGTGTGACCCATGGTGGGGGTTGATGTGACTTATAATAATGGCGGATGGGGTGGGATTCGAACCCACGATACCTTGCGGTATACTTGATTTCGAGTCAAGCACCTTCGACCACTCGGACACCCATCCGCAGACTAGGCTATTATATCATATTAACGGCGCCGTGTAAAAAATTCCTGCAAAATTTTTTTACAGCGCTCTGCTTCGATACCGGCTTTGATGATGGTATTTGCATGGAGACTGGGGTGGAGGGGAATCTGGAAGAGGCTCCCACAGGCTCCGGCTACGCTGTCGCTCGCCCCAAAGACAACGCGTCCGATCCGGGCATTATAGATGGCACCGGCGCACATGGGGCAGGGTTCCATGGTCACATAAAGGGTGGAGTCAGCTAGGCGCCAGCGCCGGAGCTTTTCACAGGCTTCCCGGATGACAAGGATTTCTGCATGGGCCGTGGCATCATGCGCTCTTTCCCGTCGGTTATGGTTCCGGGCAATGACGCGTCCATCCTGGACGAGAATGGCCCCTACGGGAATTTCCCCTTCAAGAGCGGCCAAGGCTGCTTCCTTCAGGGCTTCTTCCATATACATCTTTTCTTCGTCTGTTGCAAGCTCCATGGTAGGATTCCTATTCTTTCCGGGTCAGCTGCAGCAGGTCATAGGGCGTTTCCTGATAGACCATATTGACCCAATTGGTGTAAAACAGGTGAGCATAGCTGCACCACTTGAAGCAGGGCTGCTCACTGCTGTCATTGTCGGGATAGTAAAATTTCGGCTGCTCCGGGTCAAGGCCCTTGTTTTTGTCACGGATGAATTCATCCTGCAGGGAATTTCGGTCATATTCAAAATGGCCCATGACAAAGATATGGCGCATGTCGCTCGTACTGCAGATGTTGATGCCGTTTTCGGCGCTGCGGCTCAACACTTCAAGGCGCGGGTCAGCGTCGATCTTATTGTCATCGACACGGGTATAACGCGATTGGGGAATGAAGTAGCGGTCATCAAAGCCGCGCAGGAGCGGATGGAAGTTTGTCGTAAGTCCATAGGGATAGATGCCGTAGAGCTTTTTGGGGAGCATGATCTTTGGTATATTGTAGTAATAGTATAACCCAGCTTGGGCGCCCCAACAATAGTGGAGAACAGAAAAGACATGGCTCCGGGCCCACTCAAAGTACTGGACAAGTTCAGGCCAGTATTCAACATCTTCAAAGTCAATCTTTTCGACTGGTGCGCCGGTGATGATGAAGCCATCATAATAGCGGTCCTTGATGTCATTCCATTCAAGATAGACTCGGTCTAAATAGGAATTATCCGTGTGCGTACTGACGCGGGACACAGGGCGGCAGAAATCAATCTCGATTTGGATAGGGGAGTTGCCCAATAGGCGCAGGAGCTGCAGTTCCGTCGGCTTTTTAAGGGGCATGAGGTTAAGAATCAGGATCTTCAAGGGCCGGATATCCTGCGTCATGGCACGGTCTTTTCCAATGGTGACGATTCCTTCTTCACGGAGACGGTTTACAGCGGACAGGCCGCCGTCAATTTTAATGGGCATGACAAAAACTCCTTTCCTGCAATAAAAAAAGCTTTCCTCCCTGCAGGGACGAAAGCATCGTGGTACCACCCAGCTTTACCTTGCCCTTGGGCAAGGTCTCTTGGAAACGCGGCCAAAGCCGGATTCCCCAGTGCAATAACGGGCACACCCGTACGGCCTACTGTGATTTCAGCCAATCAGCTCCAGGACCATCTTCCTTTTCTCATCTGCACTCCCTTTCACCGGTGCGGGAGTTCTCTGGAACCAGACAATAAAAAGTACTCTTCCTTTCATCGCATTTTACTATGAAATTGGAAAAATTTTAGCATGCATGGAAAGGTCCGTCAAGGAGCAAGGGGAGAAATTCCGTAGGAAAAGGATATCTTGTACAATCTGTTACAAAGTCATCTTGAATAGACCTGAAAGAAGCAAGGCCCCCTTGGAATTTTCGTTGCCAAACAAAAAGGGAAAGAGTATGATAAAGGCGTATAGCCCTTTTCTAAAAAAGGGCCGGGGAACAATTCCCGTAAATTTTAAGGAAACGGTGGCGTTTTATGAGAGCGAGGAATGTTTGGGCCGAAGTCGATCTGTCGGCCATTGCCCATAACGTACAGGTCACGCGCAAAGTCCTCAAACCGGGGACAAAAATCTGCGCGGTTGTCAAAGCTGATGCCTATGGCCACGGAGCCGTGCCCGTTGCAACGGCAGCCCTGGCGGCAGGCGTCAATTATCTGGCGGTGTCCATGACACAGGAAGCCCTGGAGCTTCGCGAAGCTGGTATCATGGCGCCTATCCTCATTTTGGGGACCATGACGGAAGAACATGAAAAGGCCCTTGTGGACTATAACATCACCCAAACGGTCTATGATCTTGCCGTGGCCCAGGAGCTTTCGGCAGCAGCCCTGCAGGAAAACAAGGTGGCCAAGGTCCACCTGGCTGTCGATACGGGGATGAACCGGATCGGCTGCCGTCCTGAAGAAGCGGCCGATCTTGCTGAGGCCATCAGCAAGCTGCCCCATGTGGAGCTTGAAGGGATGTTTTCCCATTTTGCCAGCGCCGATGAAATGGATAAAAGTTTTGCTGAAAGCCAATATCGAAAATTCATGGAAGCTGACCGCGCTGTCAAGGACCGAGGCATCCAGATTCCCTTGGTCCACATCGATAACAGCGCTGGTATCACGGAGATGAAGCATACAGAATGTGACATGGTCCGTCAGGGCATCACCCTTTATGGACTGTGGCCATCGGACGACGTAGAACGCTGTCTTGACCTAAAACCGGCCCTCAGCCTCAAGGCAGAAGTCGTCTTTGTGAAGGATGTTCCAGCCGGTGAGAAGATCGGTTATGGCTGTACCTACGAGACGAAAGCACCCATGAAGGTAGCTACGATTCCCTTGGGCTATGCTGATGGCTATTCCCGCGCCCTGTCAAACCGTGGCTATATTACGATCCGTGGTTATAAGGCTCCTGTTGTGGGTCGCATCTGTATGGACCAGTTTATGGTTGACGTGACGAATGTGCCGGGTGTCCATAAGGGGGATGAAGCGGTTATCTTTGGGCCGGGTGGTGTTTCCCTTGACCAATTGGCTAAGTGGGTGGGAACCATACCCTATGAGCTCATGTGTCTTTTGTCAACGCGTGTTCCCAGAAAGTACACCTACACGTATACCATCAAGCATTACGAAAACAATCGTTTTTAGGAAAAAGGGCGTAAGCCCACTAGGTTCACACACGGGTTCCGCTTCTTTTTCTGCAGAAAGGCGGGCCCTTTTTTGCATCAGGAAGGTAGGAAAGCAGTATGGAGCACTATGAAAAATTAACAGAAAGTACAATTGAAGAACTAAAAGCCATTGTAGGCGAAAAATATGTCCTCACGACGCCGGAGACCCTCGAAACGTATCAAACGGATCAAGAGACAGATTCCCGGTTCTTCCATGTGCCGGAAGCTGTTGCAGCGCCAGGAAGTACGGAAGAAGTGGCGGCCATCATGAAACTTGCCAACAAGCGCCATTTTTCCGTAACACCCCGCTCCGGCGGGACCAGCGTCTCCGACGGAGCCATTGCTGTCTGCGGTGGCATTGTCATGCTCATGGAGCGCATGAACCGCATCTTGGAAGTAAACCCGGATGGTATGTATATGGTTGTCGAAGCTGGGGCTAGGACCCTCGATGTGCAGGAAGCGGCCAAGAAGGAAGGTCTCTTTTATGCCGGTGATCCGTGCAGCGCCGACAGCTGCCTCATTGGCGGCAACCTTGCGACAAACGCCGGTGGCGATAAGGCCGTTCGCTACGGCACGACGCGCAGTCAGGTCCATGCCATCGAAGTGGTCCTGCCCACGGGCGAGATTGCACACCTGGGGGCCCGAACGAAGAAAAATACAACTGGTTTCTGTCTTGATCAGCTCGTTCTTGGGAGCGAAGGGACCCTTGGCGTCATTACAAAAGCAACGCTGAAACTGCTGCCCATTGCCCCCTACCGGTCGGACGTCCTTCTTGTCTTCACAGATCCACGGAAGGCCACGAGCCTTGTTCCCATTCTTTTAAAAGCTGGGCTTGACCCGACGAGTGTTGAATTCATGGATCATGGTTTTGTGCAGGCTTCCAGCGACTATTCAAAGATTCGACTCAGTCATTATGACGACGGCTGCTACGTTATTTTGACCCTCGAAACCTTTGATGAAGATGAGATGGATAAAAAGCTCATAAAGGTCGATGAGCTGGCTCAGGCGCATGGTGCCGTGGAAGTGTCCCTTGCTGATGACCGGGTGTGGACAATCCGCAAAAATTGTCTTGAAGCGACGAGAATCCTAAGCCGCGTCAGTACCAGTGACGATTTTGTCTTTCCGTTGGATAAGATTTCAGATGCCATCATGGATCTGTCGGAACTTGCCGCAACCTATCCTTTCCGCGTCTTTACCTTAGCTCATGCGGGAGATGGGAACCTGCACTTTAATATACTTAAAGGGGAGCTCAGCGATGAAGCTTGGGAGGAAACCCTTTCATCCTTCCATGAAAAGGCCTATGCCTATGTCTATGCCCATGACGGCCTTCTTTCCGGTGAACATGGAATTGGGGCAAAGAAAGTAGGACAGCTCGAGCGTTTGACGGACCCTGGGCAGATGTTCATGATGACAGCCATCAAGAAGGCCTTGGATCCTTTGGATGTACTCAATCCGGGGAAGGTCATTGCAAGATATTGAGGCCGGCTCAAAAATCGGGCTGATTTGATGCAGGACCTGAGCCACTTGCTTTAGAAAAGGTCGACCTGAGGCAAGGGGCTCACGTTGTAGCGTACGATGGACCGTCTCACGTTTGGGGACAGGATAGTTCAGTTGTGAGTTTAAAAATTGTGGGTTACAACACGAAGGCCTTAAGGTCTTTTCCCCTGCGGTCTTTTCGCACCATGGCATCACAGCATTGCAGGCACCTTTACGTCTTTTGCTTGGCAGCCAGAGCCGGCGTCTCGAGACAGCATTCTGGACTCTTCCTGAATGGATTGCCTGACCGCCATTTTTCCTCCACGGCAAAAAAGTCCCGCTGGGAGACTTTTCGTTTCCCAGCGGGACTTTCCCGTCCTTATTTTCTCGATGGGCCACAGGAACAGGCACTCCTGCGGCACACGAAGCGGTCTGCTTATTGCTGCTTCCTTCCGGACCTGACAAGGTTCACAGGACTTCATTGCGCAGGACCTATCCCTATGGTCCATCCAAAAAATAAAAGCGTACTTAAAAGAAAAGCCGCATGCTGCGGCGGATTCTTAAATGGCGGAGAGTGAGGGATTCGAACCCTCGATACGGTTATCCCGTATACACGCTTTCCAGGCGTGCTCCTTCAACCACTCGGACAACTCTCCAGGTTGAAATGCTTAGGCAAAGCTTTTCGATTGTATGCAGTCTTTAAAAATGACTGCGTGTTTTAGTATAAAGGATATTCATGCCGTTGTCAAGAAATAAGTTGAATTTTTTTATGGAAACAAGGTATAATACCATGGTACAACAGAGAGAAAGGATGGATTCCATGTCTTACGTCGCATTATATCGTACTTGGAGACCCCAGGATTTTGATGGCCTCGTGGGGCAGGAACACATCAGGAAAGCGCTCACGAACGCACTTGAGTCGGGGCGCATTTCCCATGCTTACCTGTTTACAGGCCCTCGCGGTACGGGTAAGACGAGTACGGCGCGGATCCTTGCTAAGGCCCTGAACTGTGAGAAGGGGCCAACGCCCCATCCTTGCAATACTTGCGATCATTGTCGGGAAATTACGGAAGGTACCAGTGCCGATGTCATTGAAATCGACGCGGCCAGCAACCGCGGAATTGATGAGATCCGGAAGCTTCGGGAACAGGTCCATTTTGCACCTGTTTCCAGCCGTTACAAGGTCTATATTATCGACGAAGTGCATATGATCACGGCAGACGCATTCAATGCCCTGTTAAAGACCCTTGAAGAGCCTCCAGAGCATGTCGTCTTTATCCTTGCGACAACGGAGCCGCAGAAGATCCCGACGACCATCCATTCCCGGTGTCAGCGTTTTGATTTTCGCCGCGTTACGGTCGACGATATTGCTGCCCACCTGCAAAAAGTAGCAGAAGGCAGCAATATCAATGCGGAACCGGATGCCCTGCGTCTTATGGCCATTCAGGCCGATGGGGGCATGCGCGATGCCGTTGGTCTTCTGGATCAATGCAGTATCATGGCTAATCCCGTGACAGCTGAAACGGTGCGGCAGGTCCTTGGTATTGCCGGGCGCGATACGATGCGGGCCTTGGTAGAGAAAATTGGCCGCCGCGATCTGCCTGCTGCCTTGGATCTCCTCAATCAGCTCATGGACGATGGAAAAGATGTCACCCAGGTCCTGACAGAGCTCCTCGAATATATGCGAGCCCTGCTCCTTTATCAGGCTGATCCGGCGTATCAGGAGATTTACTTGACCGATACAGCGGAAAATCTCAAAACTGTGGAACCGCTTTTTACGCGCAGCCGCATTCTTGCTGCAACAGCGCGTATCCATGAGGCCTCCCTTGATGTGAAGCGTTCCCTGCGGTCAAAGATTGTCGCAGAGATTTGTCTTTATGATCTCTGCCGCGGCGAAGGGGAGAGTCCTGCGGCACTTCTGTCCCGCATTGAGACACTTGAAGGGAAAGTCACCCACCTCATGGCAGGCGGTGCTCCAGCCGTATCACCCGCATTTGAGCCGCCAAGGGAAAAAAGGAGCAAGACGCAGGAAGCGGCTTATGCTTCCCCGATGGCAACGGCACCGGACATGCCTTCTGTAACTCAGAAAGAAGCTTCTTTTCCCTCTGCAGAAGGGCCTGCTGCCATTCCTTTGGAAAAACGGCAAGAAGCTTCTTTTGAAAAGCAGGCATCCGCTGTACCGCAGCGAGCGGGCCAGAAAATGGAAGCCGAGGGTGCCTCTTTTACTCCGCCCTTTGAAGAAAAAACGGACGCTCCCCGTCAGCCTTCTGATCTAGCAGGGGCCCAGCGACTCTGGAATGGCGTTCTGCAGGGTCTCAAACAGCGTCATAAGATGGGCTTTTTTGCCTATGCGCGGGAGGCAACTCCCCTTGACTTTGATGGCAAAAGGCTCACGGTGGGGACGGCAACGCAATTGGCCAAGGACCGCCTTGAACGCAATGATCTAAGGGACGAGGTCCTTGCCATCTTAAAGGCGGGGACAGGGCAGAATTTCGAATTTGCGGTCGAACAGGCCAGCGAAAAACAAATGGAAGCGGCAAGGAAAACTGCGCCTCGCGTGGCTTCCCGCCCCCAGCATAAGGCGGCGCCGCCTGCGCCGCCCAAGGAAGCGCCCCTTCCCAAAGAAGACGACGAACTTCCTGAAACCGTCAAACGGGCCATGATGGTCTTTGGCGGAAGCCTTGTAAAAGATGATTCGAATCAATAGGAGGAATGAACAATGTTTAAAGGCGGAATGGGAATGAATGGTATGCAGGGCATGCTGAAAAAAGTCCAGAAGATGCAAAGTGAGATGCTGAAACTCCAGGATGAACTCAAGGAACGCACCGTGGAAGCCACGGCAGGCGGGGAGGCAGTCAAGGTTGTTGTAAATGGCAGCAAGAATGTCGTAAGCCTTGCCATTTCGCCTGAAGCTGTCGATCCAGATGATGTAGAAATGCTCCAAGATCTCATCGTAACAGCTGTCAACGAAGCAATGAAGAAGGTTGATGAAATGACAGAAAAGGAAATGGGCAAAGTAACGGGCGGCATGAAGCTGCCGGGGATGTACTGAGAACACTATGCGCATGATCAAACCTCTGGCCCGGCTTCATGAGCAGCTGCGCAAATTGCCGGGGATTGGCTCCAAATCGGCGCTGCGTCTTTCCTACCACGTCCTTGATATGAAACGAAGCGATGTGGAAGCTCTGGCAGCGGCGCTGGTTGCTGTCAAGGATCAGGTCCATCTCTGTGCGTCCTGTTTCAATCTTTGTGAAGGCACACGGTGCGAAATTTGTGAGGATGAAAAGCGGGACCATGGGCTCATCTGTGTCGTTGAAGAACCGCAGGATGTAGCGGCTATGGAACGGACAAAGGGTTTTGAAGGGGTGTACCACGTCCTTCATGGCGTTCTGTCCCCCCTTGATGGCGTGGGCCCTGACCAGCTGAAGATCCGCGAACTCATGCGCCGTTTGCAGGACGGTTCGGTACACGAAGTGATCCTTGCAACCAATTCCGATGTGGAGGGGGAGGCAACAGCAGCCTATCTGGCGAGTCTCATCCGTCCCTTGGGCATCAAGGTCAGCCGCATTGCCCACGGCCTCCCCATGGGTGGGGACCTTGAATATGCCGATGAATTGACGCTTTACAAGGCCCTGGAAAACCGTCGGGAACTTTGATTGTCCCTTAGGATGTGAAGAAAGGCGGTACGTAGTTATGGAAGTTTGGGTGTTTGGCCTTGCGGCCCTTGTCATTCTTCTGATAGTCGTCAATATCTTTTCCCTTTCCCTCAAGCTTTTGTGGAACGGGGTTGTTGGCATGATCCTTCTTTGGCTGTTCAATCTGGTAGGGGGAATTGTCGGTCTGCATCTTGAAATTGGTGCTGTTTCTGCTTTGGTGGCGGGATTCTTTGGAATTCCCGGCGTCATTCTCCTGCTGCTTTATCAGCTCATGGGGCACTAAGCGATGGCATTTAGTAAATCAGAAAATGAAAGGGTACGAATCCTGTGCTATCTTGTGATTGGCGGGACGGCGGCCCTTTTTGAATGGGCCTTGGTGTATTTATTTGCCGTGCGCCTCGGTCTCAATTATCTTTTGTCAACAGGCCTTGCTTATCTTTGTTCCACGGTCTGCCACTATATTGCGACCAATTGCTTTGTTTTTGACAGTGGCGTCCGCTACAGCAGAAAAAAGGAGTTTTCCCTGGTCCTTATTGTATCGACCCTGGGTCTTTTGCTGAACCTTCTTTTGATGCGCCTTTTCGTCGGTGCCCTAGGCGGCAGCGTCATGCCGAGTAAGATCCTTGCATCGGCACTTGTGACCATTTGGAACTATCTATCCAGAAAAAAATGGATCTATTCATAAGACGGCGGCTCCCACAGCTCCCGTCTCACTAAAAAGGGTGGGTTCATGATGTTTCGAAAAAAAGTTGATATCAAGTCATTCAAAAAAGTATATCTCGTCCATAACCACAATGCGGGTAAGCAGACTTTCTTTGCTGCCATGCACCGCAGTGTGGAGCGCCTTGCCGACGAGTTTATCGCGATGTATGGACCGGCTGCCTTTTCCTATTACCGCATCAACACCTTCAACGATGCTCAAATCGTGGCACGTAAGGCCTGCGATGAACAAGTCGATTGGATCATCATTGCTGGCGGCGATGGTACACTGCGCGCCATTTCAGAAGTACTCGTTGAACGGGACTATATGCCCTATGTGAGTATCTACCCTGCTGGTACGGTGAACCTTGTTGCCAAGGAACTGGCCCAGAAAACCGATGCCACAAGTTGGCTCATGCGCGTTGAAAAGGGCATTACGGCTCCAGTCTGGCTAGGAAAGGCCAATGACCGGATTTTTCTGACTGTGGCCGGCATCGGCGTTGATTCCCTCGTCGTCGATATGGTCACGCCCAAAGAAAAAAAGCTTCTTTCAACCCTTGCCTATGTGCGCCAGAGCGGCCTTGTGGCGGGGAATGAAATGCTGCTGCATCCGTGGAAGTATAAGTTTGAGGTTATGATTGACGGTGATGGCGTATGGCGGGCGGCCAGTTCCGTTATCGTCACAAAGAGCCGTTACTATGCAGGCCGTTTCTCTCTTGTTAACGGGGGCTCCTTATCCAATCCTGCACTATATGTCATCTTATTTAAAAAGGACCGTTGTGTCGACTTCCTGCGCTACACAGCGCTCATTGCGGCCGATATGCTCTCCTTGGATAAATCGGTCGAAATCTGTAAGGCCCAGGAGGTCCAGATTCGCTGCAACGTGAAGAACTTTGCGGCCGAATTGGATGGGGATAGCGTAGCAACGTCGCCCCTTTCCATTTCCCTCCTACCGACTCCGCTTAATTTTATTTCCTAGGGAGGCATTGTGAAAAAGAAGCTTGCGCTCATTCTTCCGGCCCTTCTTATTTTGGGTCTGGAATACTTTTTATGCTGGAATGATCTGAAAGCCATTTCGCCTTTTCCTCTGGCTGAATGCTGGTACCGAACTTTGAATCACTTTCTGCGGGATTTTCTGCTTCTTGGGACGGGCTCACTCCTTTATCTTAAGAAGCACCGGATCAAGGATCGGGCCCGGCGCTATTTCCCCGTCGTGGTCATTGGCGTGCTGTATCTTTTGGACGCCCTCTTCATGGTGACCTATGTTGAGCTTGACTGGGGATTTATGACGGTCCTTTCAATTCTTGCCGGTCTTTTTAACAATATCGTTGTCCTTTTGGTAACGGCCATGGTCTATCACCATTACCCCAATCGGGGAATGAAGGCATTTTATTTCCTTGTTTATTTTGTAACAGCCTTCATTATGTTGGGGGATGCAGTCTACTTCTGGAATACGAGCATGCATGTAGAGAGTGTTCTTTTTGAGAACCTCAATTATTATGCGGCCATAGGCGTCCTGTCAACGACGGATTCTTGGAAGCTGGTTCTTGGCGCCCTGCTTCTTATCGTGCTTGCTGCCCTTTTCCGTGTCGATCGCCCCCAGCGACGCAAGCCTAACCTGCCTTGGTCGCTCCTGTGCGTTGCTGTTTTTGCCTTGGGTCTTAACCTGACCTATCTTTTGTGCCGTGAAGGCGTCTATCATGGCCTTGACCTCGTGCCGGGCCTTGATCTTGAAGTGGATTTGGAAAAGAACCGAAAAACGACACGGGATGCTGTGGCATACCCTGTGAACGTGAACTTTTTCCAAAAAGCCTTTTTCAAGACCGATAAGGTTGTTCACGATCCCAGTGAATATAAGAAACGGGAACTGACCGATAAGGATCGTACCATCTTGAAACGTCTGGGCATCCTGCCTAAAACACCAGTCATTGTTCGAGATAAACCTGCTTATGACCGAATTGTCATGATCATCTTTGAGTCCGTCCATCGGGATTATCTCCATTACTATAATCCCGCGATCCCCAAGGAAACGACGCCTTATCTGGACTTGCTTGTCGAAAAGTATCCGCACCTTGACCACTACTACTCATCGGCAGTTCCGACGACACAGGGCCTTAATGCGACATTCCGCAGTCAGCTCATCTATGATGGTGACCTGCCGGGGACCCACCAGCCGTCACTGTTTCGTTCCCTTGAAAAAGCGGGGATTCCGGGGACATTTTTCAGTGCATCAAGCCGCTACTACAATAATGAGTACCGCGAGTATCCAGAACAGTTTGGTATGGCTCACTATTTTGCTAAGGAAGATATTGCCAAAGAAGGCTACTCTGGAGCAAGTGGCTGGGGTTTTCATAACGATGTCATGTATGACAACATGCTGCGCTTTTTAAAGAAAAGCCGCGGTCAGTCATTCCTTGTTGTCACGAAGACCCTTGATATGCACCAACCTTATCCCTATTATGGGATTACTTACGAAAACATGCCTGAGTCCGTGCGAACCCAAGGCACGGTAACCGTGTGCGGCATGTATTGGGTAGATCAGACCGTGAAGCATTTCTTTGAGGAAGCGGAAAAGGAAGGACTCATGGATGATCGGACCCTTTTTGTGATTACAAGCGACCATAATCCCCATTCGGGTGGGGAATATAAGACCCTTGTCCAAAAGCCGCAGGACAAGAAGAGCGTGGCGCCGATTCCTCTTATCTTTGTGAGTAAGAATCTGGAACCGTTGAAAAATCTCGAAAGTACGGATTATGGCAGCCAGGAAGACCTGGCTCCGACGCTCCTTGCGCTCATGGGCGTCCCCGTACCGGAAGAATTCATGGGGAGAAATCTCCTGCAGCCTACGGATCATCCCTATGCCTTGGGCTATTTTGGCGGTAAAGCCTATTACTATTCCGCCGACTTATCCTTTGTTTCCACGTTGGACGAGCCAACACCGGATCGGGAGGAAAAGGACGCCCTGGCAAATTATGTGATGTACAACTATGTGGAGCGGCATCTTAAGTATATGCCTTCCCTTTAAGGCACATACTTCCTCAGCCTGTTATCAATTGGGGAGGAGCCAAGTGGCGGGACCACCCGCCGCCGGTTCCTCCCTTGGTTTATTTGTAAGGAGTGTATGCTGATGCAAGAAAACGTGACCCCGTCCTTTGGAAGACGGATGAAAAAAATCCTGGAAGTGATGGTGCCAATCCTGATTACCCAGCTTGCCATCACGGGGATGAACCTCGCCGATACAATCATGAGTGGTCACGCGGGCACGGCCGAACTCGCCGGGGTTGCCATCGGAGCCAATATTTGGATGCCTATTTTCACAGGACTCAATGGCATCCTCCAGGCCTTGACGCCGATTGTTGCCAACTACCGCGGTGCAAAAGCCTATGAAAAGATTTCCGGCGCGGTCTTCAGTGGGCTGATGCTTGCCTTGATCCTCAGCGTGAGCATCATCAGCGTGGGTATTCTGCAGCTTGATAAGGTCCTGTCATTAATGAATCTTGAAAGCTCGGTCGAGGTTGTAAGCCATAACTATCTAAGCTACGTGGCCATGGGCATTGTACCCTTATTTGGAGCCAGTATCCTGCGCTCTTTTGTCGATACCATGGGGTATACGCAGCTCACCATGCGGCTTTTTCTTCTTACCATGCCGGTCAACTGCTTCATGAACTACCTTTTTATCTTTGGAAAGCTGGGATTGCCCCGTATGGGCGGCGCTGGAGCGGGTGTGGGAACGGCCATTACCTGCTGGCTGCTCTTTCTGTCCTTTTCTTTTTTGGTTACGCATCTGGGCGTCTTTCGTAGTTTCCGCGTCTTTGATCGCACAGGCTTTTCCTTCAGTCACCTGCGGGAGCATCTGCGCGTGGGGATTCCCATGGGTGTTGCAATCTTCCTTGAAACGAGCATCTTTGGCGTGGAATGTCTTTTTGTATCAAGGTTTGGGACTGTGACGGTTGCGGCAAACCAAGCCGCCATGAGCTTTACGAATCTGCTCTATATGGTGCCTCTTAGTTTTTCCCTCTCCCTTACTATCATTATTGGGGCCTTTGTTGGAGCCAAGGATTATGCTGCGGCTCGGCTGTATGGCAGGACAGGACGCGTCGGCAATGTCATGGTCGGGCTTTCCTTTGCTGTTTTCCTGCTTGTCGGGCGGACACTTATAGCTAGGCTCTACACTCAGGATCCGAGCCTTGTGGCGCCTATTGAGCATTTTCTTGGTTTTGCTATTGCGTTCCAGCTCTGTGATAGTACGGCGGCGCCTATTCAAGGCATTTTACGCGGTTATAAGGATGTCAAAGCAACTTTCTATTCGTCCCTTGCCGCTTATTGGGTCCTTGCCCTTCCCATTGGGCTCGTGATGGACTATGGATTCCATAAAGAAGCCGATGGCTACTGGATGGGCTTGATATCAGGAATCTTCTTTTCGGCCCTGTTTTTAACGCTCCGCCTGCGCTATATTGAAAAGAAATATCATGCGTAAAGAGCGGTCTGGGTTATGAAAAAAGAGGCTTGCAGCCTGCTTCGCTCGTTGGGGGATAACAGATCATTGATAGAAAGCTGTGCCGCGTTCCTAAGGAGTGGGAAAGTTCAGCTCTAAATAGGGGGTGAGCCCTTTTCCTACTTTTCCTTTCAGCCTGAGTTTCTCTCATCACGCTCTTATGATTGAACTCAATAATAGCGATGGCGACGCATAATGAAAAGGCGTATAGATACGATTTATCCAAAAAGTACGCAATGATTTTTATGTAAATATGTCATAATTTATAAGAAAATAAAAGAAAATATAAAAAATACAAAAGATAGCAGGAAAAGACCATTTCAAATGTTTTTTCCTGTTTCTTTTTTACTAGGATAAAGAATCATTTTTATCAGGCGGTAGTATTTAGGAAGCCGATGTGCTACACTTGTAAAATATGAAAGGAGTCGATCCTATGGCCTCACTTTGGCAATTATTCAGCGTGTTTGCCCGCATGGGTGCGGTAACCTTTGGCGGTGGCTACGCAATGCTGCCCATCTTGCAGGCAGAAGTTGTAAACAAATATCACTGGGCAACGGATGAAGAACTGGCCGACTATTATGCCGTTGGACAGTGCACGCCTGGTGTCATAGCCGTCAATACGGCAACCTTTATTGGTATGAAGCTGCGAGGTGTTGCCGGTGCACTGGCGGCCACGCTTGGTGTTATTTTCCCATCCATGGTCATCATTACAACCATAGCGGCCTTTTTGTCAAATTTTGCCCATATTCCTGCTGTGGCCGATGCTTTTGCCGGAATTCGCGTTGGGGTATGTATCCTGATTTTTCAGGCCGTGCGGAAACTTTTTGCAAAGGCCGTCGTGGACAAACTGACCGCTGTACTTTTTTTTCTCGTCCTTATCATTAACGTGATCACGGACATTTCACCCGCCTATCTCGTCGTAGCTGCCGGCCTTGTCGGAATTGCGGCAAAAAGAAAGGACGGTGACGCATGATGCTTCTCTTAGCCCTGTTCATAGAGTATTTCAAGATTGGCCTATTTGCGATAGGCGGCGGCATGGCTACCATCCCGTTCTTAACGAAACTCGCTGATAAGACACACTGGTTTACGCAGATGGATTTGCTCAACATGATTGCCGTCTCAGAATCGACACCAGGGCCTATTGGCGTCAATACGGCCACCTATGTGGGATTCCATATTGATGGGCTGACAGGGATGTTATCTGCCACCATTGGCCTTGTGACACCGTCTGTTATCGTTGTAATCGCTATCTACAGTGTGCTCAAGAAATTCGGCCAGAATCATTACGTCAAGTCTGGTATGTATGGTCTCAGGGCTGCCTCCTGCGGCCTGATAGCGGCAGCAGGACTGTTGGTAGCAAAAGTGACTCTGATTGACGCCGCTGTTTGGAAAGAAACGGGAAACTTCTTCTCGTCTCTCATTGGGAGCCGTCTCTTATTGGCAGCTGTACTGCTCATCCTTACGACGAAGTTCAAAAAGGTCCACCCTGTGGTCTGGCTTGCTGCAGCTGCCGTGGTTGGCGTCGTATTTCATTTTGGAAGGTAGAAAAATAAAAAGCTCTCCTGTTTCCACCGAAAGGGTAAGGCAGGGGAGCTGATTTTTATTTATGGAGCTGAGGGGAAAGGTCGCCCATGGCTTTTTAATAAGGACAAAACCGTTTTGATTTGCTGTCATGCTGTGCCTTATGGCGAAGTGAAAAAAGATGATTCCAAGGTAACATCATATCTTGTCAAGGCGATTCCAGGCTAAGGCCATCTTGCAGCAAGGCAAAGATAAGGAAAAGAGTGGAACACCTACCTTCAAGTCATCTTTGGTCACCCTAACCTGCGATTTTGGCTGGACTGATTTCATTTGTCTTTTTCCTGTCTGGTGAGGGAGCCTGCCTTTTGTTTTTCCCTTCCATATTTCCTCTCCTACAAAAATGTGATACACTAGGGGCACGCTAGAGATTACCTATACCTAACTTATTTGTGAGGGGGCGGACTCATGAAACGTGAACTTCCATATTTTTCCATAGAGGGTGCTTTTGGGGGCAGCCAGGAATGGTTTACCCACGACTGGTGGATGCGAAAGGGCGGCTGTGCTGCCGTTACAGCAACAGACTGCAGCCTTTATTTTTCCCTTTATAAAAACCTTCCTGATGCAGCGCCCCAGGCCCAGAAAAAAATGACCAAAGCAGCCTACCTGGAACTGGGCATGATCATGAAACCCTACCTAAAGCCCCGTATCACGGGCATCGACAAGCTTTCCATCTATATGGAAGGCTTTACGAACTACTTGTGTGACCGCGGTATAAATGATCTTATCCTGACAGGATGGTCGGGGAATCATTCCTATGAATCCTCAGCTGAACTTGTAAAACACCAGATTGATGCCGGATGGCCCCTGCCGTACCTTAATCTTAAGCACCGCGCACCTAGCTTTCGGGATCTTGTTTGGCACTGGTTCCTGCTTACGGGCTATGAGACTTTCTACGATGAGGTCATGGTGAAAGTCACAACCTATGGATCCTGGCGCTGGCTCTCTCTTAAGGAACTTTGGGATACGGGCTATAAACAAAAAGGGGGACTCATCCTCTTTTCCCGTCCGGTAATAGAACAGGAAGGAACGGGCAAATCGTTGGATAGGCTGTAAGAGTCATTGTAGATTTTCTGACGATGTACTATAATATACTTTGTATGTACCAACGGGAAGAAGTGATGCTTCCCATCTTTCAGCAATACATAGACTCAAAGGCGGAAGCTTCCGCAGAAGGGGATTTTTGTGAAACCATATCTTGTGGCGTTGGGCCTCTCTCTTGTTATCAGCTGGATCCTGACACCGGCTGTCAAAAAACTGGCATTTCACCTCGGCGCTGTGGACCGGCCGAATGCTAGAAAGGTTCATCACCGCATCATGCCGCGCATGGGCGGTCTTGCCATTTTTATTGGCTTTATGACGGCGGCGCTCACAACACTTGAACTGACAACGGATGTCATCGGGATTCTCTTGGGCGGTGCCGCAATTGCAGCTGTTGGCATGGTCGACGATATGATCCAGCTGTCGGCCAAGGTCAAACTCGTGGGACAGATTGTGGCGGCTTTGATCCCCGTCCTTTTTGGTGTCCGCATCGAGTGGCTCAATAACCCTTGGGGTGGTTATTTTTATCTGGATTATCTTTCCGTTCCCTTTACTGTTTTTTGGATTGTCAGCCTGACCAATGTCGTGAACCTCATTGACGGTCTTGATGGCCTTGCGGCAGGTGTCTCGGCCATTGCCTCCGTGACGGTCATTATGGTTGCGCTCCAGCAGGGCATGTATCCAGTCGCCATCATGACGGCTTCCCTTGCTGGTGCCATTATTGGGTTCATCCGTTACAATTTCAATCCTGCTACCATATTCATGGGAGATACGGGAAGCTTGTTTTTGGGTTACATGTTGGCGGCCATCTCAATCTTTGGCGCTGTCAAGAGTGCAGCGACTATTGCACTTTTGGTCCCTGCCATTGCCTTGGGGCTTCCCATTATGGATACGGCCTTTGCCATTTTGCGTCGCTATAAAAATGGCCGGCCCATTTTTCAGCCCGACAAAGGTCACATCCACCATCGGCTCCTTGCTATGGGCTTTAGTCAGCGTCAGGCTGTTATTTTCATGTATCTCATCAGTGCAGGGCTTTGCCTTGCCGCCGTACTGCTTACAGAAGTGGACGGGGTTTATGCCCTTGTCCTTCTGGGCGTACTCATTACCATCATCTTCATTGGTGCCAAGAAAATCGGCATCCTGAAGGATCGCTAGAATAGGGGCGTAATTATGGAAAAACTTAAAGTCATGACAATCTTTGGAACGAGGCCGGAGGCCATCAAGATGTGTCCGCTTATTCTCGAAATGAGGAAATATCCGAACACTATCGAACCGATTGTTGCTGTGACGGCCCAGCACCGGGAAATGCTGGATCAGGTCATGACCCTTTTTGACATCAAGCCGGATTATGACCTTAACATCATGACAGCTGGACAGACCCTTTATGATGTCACGACCCGTGCCCTCATGGGCCTTAGGGATGTTCTCGAAAAAGCCCAGCCCGATCTTGTCCTTGTCCATGGAGATACGACAACCACTTTTGTAGGTGCTTTGGCTGCTTTTTACCGTCAAATCCGTGTTGGACATGTAGAAGCCGGTCTGCGTACGGGAAACAAATATTCTCCCTATCCGGAAGAAATGAACCGCAAGCTCACCGGTGCCATTGCTGACTTTCATTTTGCACCAACCGGCAACGCCAAGCGGAACCTGCTAAAGGAAAATGTCCCGGAAGATGCCATTTATGTAACGGGGAATACGGTCATCGATGCCCTTAAAAAGACTGTAAAGGATGTTTTTGATTTCCACAATCCGAAACTGGAAGCGGCCATCCGGAGCAATCATAAGCTAATCCTCATGACGACCCATCGCCGGGAAAACCTGGGGGCACCGATGCGCCATGTCTATCAGGCCCTGAAGGAAGTTCTCCGTGACTATCCGGAAGCGGAAGCCATTTTCCCCATGCACAAGAATCCCAAGGTTCGGGAAGTGGCGGAACAGGTCCTTGGTAAGATGGACCGCGTACACCTCATTGAACCCATGGATTATGAACCGTTTGCCAATCTCATGGCTCGCGTCGATATCGTCCTTACGGATTCGGGCGGAATCCAGGAAGAAGCTCCGGCTCTTGGTAAACCGGTCCTTGTCCTGCGGAATACGACGGAACGTCCTGAAGCAGTTACGGCAGGGACGGTGAAACTCATCGGGACGGGCAAGGAAGATGTATATGCCGCGACCATGCGCCTTTTGAGTGATGAAGCCTATTACCGCAGTATGGCCGAAGCCGTCAATCCCTATGGGGATGGCAAAGCCTCGGAGCGCATTGTAAGTTATCTCTTGGAAGCCTATGGTTATCAAACGGGGCGTATGACGGAATTTGAAAGTGAAAAATAAGGGAAAACATATGCCACATCCCTTGCCGCCTTCATTTAAGCGTGATGTTCTTCGTCTTGCAGCCCTCCAGGCCTTGGCAATTCCTTTGGTAGGCGGCTTTGCCTTCATGTTCTCACCCCAGCCCGGCGGTTGGCTTCTGGGAAGCCTCGCTGGCTGGTGTGATTCGGCCTTGTTCCTTTATGGCCTTTACAGCGGCATGAAAAAGGCTCCCCATCATGCGGCGCTTTCCATGCACCGCATGATGTTCGTGCGGCTTGGTACTGTCCTGGTCTTTGTCCTCATTGGTCTCAAGCTTGATTGGGGTGGGCACAGGGTGCTTTTTTCCTATTTGCTTTTTTATGGACTTCTTCTCATCCAGATGGCCCGAAAGGGCATCGGGAAATTCCCTACAGATTAAGGAAGTGATAACATGGGTGTAGCAGAAGCTGCGGGTACGGAAATCATCCATTATGGACCAACGGAGATCCTGCCCGGTGTTGTCATCAACATGCAAACCATGTACATGTCATGGCTTACCATGCTGATTGTGGCAGCGATTGTCTTTGCGGCTACCCGCCACGTGGAGCGGATTCCCCACGGGATCCAGAACCTCGTTGAAATGTTCATTGAGTGGCTTGATAAACTCATGGACGCTAACCTTGGCATTGAAGGACGCCGGATGGCGACTCCCTTTGTCATCACCCTGTTCCTGTTTATCTTTGTGGCGAACGAAATTGGATTGATGCCCTCCATAGCCTTCCATTTTTCGTCACCTACGAATGATATCAACGTGGCGCTGGGTCTATCCATCATGGTTGCGGTGGCAACCTATATCTTTGGCTGCATCAAGCAGGGACCGAAATACTTCAAACATCTCATTTCTCCTTTTGCCCTCATGCTGCCGCTCAATCTTTTGGAAGAGCTCGCAAAGCCACTGACCATGGCCCTGCGTCTTTTTGGCAACATCCTTGCCGGTGAAATCCTGCTTGCCGTCTTGTATCAGCTGGTCCCGTTCATCATCCCTAATCTTTGGATCGGCTTCAGCTTGATCATTGGTTTCTTGCAGGCCTTTATCTTTACCATGCTGACCATCATTGCTTTGGCGCCTATTTTCAAACAGGCCCACGAGTAAATTTCTTTGAGAAACGAAAGGACGATCAAAATGCTTGATTCGAATACCATTATCATTGTTGCTTCTATCTTAGGGGCTGCCCTCATTGGTGTCGGTGCCTCCTTTGCTGCCACCCGCGGGGACTCTAGTGTCGCCACAAAGGCCCTCGAATGCATGGCCCGCCAGCCTGAACAGGCCGGCAGCTTCCAGACTAACATGCTGATCGGCATCGGTCTTGTCGAATCCATTCCTATTATTGCCTCCGTTATCGCCATTGTCCTCATCTTTGCCAATCCCTTTGTGACGAAATGAGGCTTCAGTTTCCGAGAAAGGATGTGCTTTGAATGGTCAGTGTGAACTATACGATAATTGCCCAGATCGTGAACTTCATCATCCTGCTCTGGATCTTGGCAAAATTCGCCTACAAGCCGCTGTTAAAGGCCATGGATGATCGCCGCAACCGCATTGTCAAGGACCTTGATTCGGCAGAACACGCCCGTAAGGAAGCTGAGACCCTAAAGCTTGAATATGCCAATCAGCTGAAGACGGCCCGTAAGGAAGCCAGCGATATCATTGCTAAGGCTAACGCTGATGCCCAGAAGCTCCATGACGAGGCTTTGGCCCAAGCACAAAAGGAACGGGATGCTCTCCTTGAAAGCGGCCGCGAGCGGGTGGAAGCTGAAAAGAAAAAGGCCCTTCTTGATGTGCGTGAACAGGTTATTGCCCTCAGTACAGAAATTGCCAGCCGCGTCCTGCAGGCAAAACTTACCAGTGAGGAAGACCAGGCGCTTGTGGCCCGTAAGACGGATGAGGCTCTCCAAAGTCGCTGAAAAAAAGGAAGCTCCCCATTGTGGCGGGCTTCTTTTCGTCGTCATAACGGCCATTTTTGTGACAATGGCCTCAGGTGATGCATGAGATTCCACGGCTGCCGCAGGCAGCCGTTTTGGGAGGAAAATAGAACGTATGGATAGTCAAAATAAGGAAAGCTTTTGGAAGCAGGTCTTCATGCGGCTCCATGTAACGGACGATGACAGGGCGATTTTCCCTGCTGGTTCCGTTCTTCCCCTTGACGTGACGACGGCAAGACCGCTCGTCGGGGACGAAGAAGTCCTTGTAACAAAGCTTTTAAGTGAAAAGTTTGGAAAAAATGTTGAAATCGCGTCTCGCACGGTGGATCCTTCTGTTGTGGGCGGCATTGCCGTTCGCTATGAAGATCATATCTTCGATGCCACGGTCAAGCGCCAGCTTGAAAAGATGGATGAACTCATGAAGACTATCCACCTAAGAGAAGAGAGCCTGTCCGGCACGGATCATCTGACAGACGCACTGAAAGCCGGCGTTGAACATTTTGATAATGAAGTGGGTCTTGAGGAAATCGGAATAGTCAAGACTGTCGGCGACGGAATCTGTACAGCGACGGGTCTTGGGGGAGCTATGAGCGGTGAACTTGTTTCTCTCCATGATGGGATTTACGGCATGGTCCAGAACCTTTGGCCACAAGAGGTGGGCATCGTCCTTTTGGGCGGTGCCAGTCAGGTCAAGGAAGGGGACACGGTGCGCCGCACAGGGAAGATTATGAGCATTCCCGTGAGCGAGGAAATGCTGGGTCGCATCATCAGTCCTTTGGGTCTGCCCCTGGACGGGCGGGGCAGCATCAAAGCTTCCGATTATCGTCCTATCGAATCACCGGCTCCTGGCATTGCAGCGCGACAGCCTGTTGATGTACCTCTGGAAACAGGTCTTAAGGCTGTGGATGCCCTTGTTCCGATTGGCCGCGGCCAGCGTGAACTCATTATCGGTGACCGCGGAACGGGAAAAACGGCCATTGCCATCGATACTATCCTCAATCAAAAAGGTAAGAACGTCATCTGCATTTATGTAGCCATTGGGCAGAAAGCTTCCAGTGTAGCCCGTTTATCGGCTGCTTTTGAAAAATATGGAGCTTCCGGCTATACCCTCATTGTTGCCGCGACCGCTGCCGATACGGCCCCGCTGCAGTATCTGGCGCCTTATGCCGGAGCGGCTGTTGGGGAATACTTCATGGATCAGGGCAAAGATGTCCTCATTGTTTATGATGACCTAAGCAAGCACGCGGTGGCTTACCGCGCCATGAGCCTGCTCCTGCGCCGTCCGCCTGGACGGGAAGCTTATCCGGGCGATGTGTTTTATCTCCATTCCAGACTGCTTGAACGTGCTTGCCGCCGAAATAAAGCCCATGGCGGAGGGAGCATGACGGCTCTTCCTATCATCGAGACCCAAGCTGGCGACGTGAGCGGGTATATTCCAACGAACGTCATTTCCATTACGGATGGGCAGATTTATTTGGAAACGGATCTTTTCAATTCCGGTGTGCGGCCTGCCATTAACGCCGGTCTTTCCGTTTCTCGTGTTGGTGGGGCTGCCCAGACAAAGGCCATGAAATCCGTTGCGGGAACGCTGCGACTCACGTTGGCCCAGTATCGGGAACTCGCCGCCTTTGCTCAGTTTGGTTCCGATCTCGATAAAGCAACCAAGATGCAGCTTGACCGTGGGGCCCGCGTGACAGAAATGCTGAAACAAGCCCAGTATCATCCCCTGACCATGGCAGAAGAAGTCATTGGACTGTATGCTGTGACACAGGGATATATGGACCATATCCCTGTGTCCGATGTCATTCGCTATGAACATGAGATGCTGACCTACATCAAGGCCCATTACGAAGGCATCCTCGCGCAGATCTCGAGTACGGGGAAACTGACGGATGAGGTCAAGGAAACCTTGAATGATGCACTTACGGATCATAACAAGGTCTTTATCCCCACGCCGGAAGATGCCCCTATAGGGAGTGAATGATCATGGCCAATACCAGTGGAATCAGGGCCCACATGAAGAGCGTCAGCAGCATCGGAAAAATTACCGGTGCCATGCAGATGGTCGCGTCGGCCCGTATGCATCAGGCCCAGCAGCGAGCCACGGCGAGCCTGCCCTTTGCAAGGAAGCTCCAGCGCCTCCTTCAGGAAGCCATCAGTGATCCGTCCGTCCTGGCCCATTTGGATCCTGTAAAGAACCCGCTCCTTGAACGGCGGCCTCTGTACAGGACGGCCTATATTGTGATCGGTTCCGATAAGGGTCTTGCCGGTTCCTATAACAGCAACATAGTCAAGCACACGGCCATCGAGCTTCGTGGAAAGGAAGAGTCCCCTCTCATTGCTGTAGGAAAGCAGGCCCGTCTGGGACTGTTGCACCACGGCTACAACGTCGTGCGGGAATGGGAAGGATTCAGCGAGAAGCCAACCTACGAAGCCGCCGAGGAGATTGCCGACTATGCGGCTAGTATGTTTACGCACCGCGAAGTGGACGAAGTGGACCTCATCTTTACGTACTTTAAGTCTCCTATGGTCCAGATTCCCCGCACTGATGCCATCCTGCCCCTGAAGACGAACTTTGAAAATGATGAGCAATGGCAAGCCCAGGAAGTGTGGGAAAAAGATGACCCAACGGATTTTTCGACCCTTGTCTACGAACCGGAAGCTGGGGAGATGCTTCCCTATCTGGCTTCTTACTATCTCAAGAGTCAGATTTTTACGGCCCTCATCCAAAGTTCCGCCAGTGAGCTCGCCGCTCGTATGACGGCCATGACGACTGCTACAGATAATGCCAATACTCTCCTAGGAAAACTGCGCCTGCATTACCAGAAGGTCCGGCAGTCGTCCATTACGACGGAAATCAATGAAATTGTGGGCGGGGCGGAAGCCTTGAAATAAGAGGAGGTCCCATCTGTGTCAGATATTAAGTTAACAAATCGTGTTGACCAGGCAGTTGCCCGGCTAACCGCTAAAAAAGAAGGTCATGTCGGCAAGATTGTGCAGGTCATGGGACCTGTTGTCGACATTCAATTTCCTGAAGGATCCCTGCCTGCAATTTTCAATGCCATTGAAATTGACGGGAATCCGACCAAGGACATCCATATCCATCTGACGACGGAAGTCGTGCAGCATATCGGCAGCGATACGGTGCGCAGCGTCGCCATGAGCTCTACTGACGGGCTTGTGAGAGGGATGGAAGCCTTTGATACGGGGCATCCCATTACCGTCCCCGTTGGAAAAGGATGTCTAGGCCGTGTCTTCAACGTCCTGGGCGAGGCCGTCGATGATGACCCGACCCCAGTGGACGCCAGTGAATATTGGCCTATCCATCGGCCTGCACCGGCCCTTAGTGAACAGTCAACAGAAACGAAGATCATGGAAACGGGCATCAAGGTTGTCGATCTAATTGCACCTTATGCTTTGGGTGGTAAGATCGGTCTTTTTGGCGGGGCTGGTGTCGGTAAGACCGTCCTAATCATGGAACTGATCCATAACGTGGCCACCAACCATGGCGGCTATTCCGTATTTTCCGGCGTTGGTGAGCGGACCCGCGAAGGCAATGACCTGTGGGGTGAAATGAAGGAATCTGGTGTCATCGACAAGACGGCCCTTGTATACGGTCAGATGAATGAACCGCCAGGAGCCAGAATGCGCGTTGGCCTGACAGGACTGACTATGGCAGAATACTTCCGTGACGCCATGAGTCAGGATGTCCTGCTCTTCATCGATAATATCTTCCGTTTCATCCAGGCTGGTTCAGAAGTTTCTGCCCTTTTGGGGCGTATGCCAAGTGCCGTTGGTTACCAGCCGACCCTTGCCAATGAACTGGGGGCCCTGGAAGAGAGAATCACATCGACGAAAAATGGATCCATCACTTCCGTCCAGGCTGTCTACGTCCCCGCTGATGACCTCACCGACCCGGCGCCGGCAGCTACCTTCTCCCACCTCGATGCGACGACCGTCCTTTCGCGTGAAATCGTAGAACTGGGCATTTATCCTGCCGTTGATCCCCTAGCTTCGACGAGCCGAATCCTCGACCCGCTCATTATCGGCGAAGAGCACTATAAAGTAGCCCGCGGCGTTCAGGAAATCCTCCAGCGTTATAAGGAACTCCAGGACATCATCGCCATTCTCGGCATGGAAGAACTGGGCGAAGCCGATAAGATTATCGTTTCTCGGGCCCGCAAGGTCCAGCGCTTCCTGAGTCAGCCTTTCCATGTCGCCGAACAGTTTACGGGCCAGCCGGGCTGTTATGTGCCCCTTAAGGAAACTATCCGGGGCTTTAAGGAAATCCTTGAAGGCAAGCATGACGACTTGCCTGAATCAGCTTTCTATATGGTGGGAACCATTGATGAGGCAATTGAAAAGGGCCGGAAGATGAGAGGCGAGTGATATGGCAAGTTTAATGACCCTTGAGGTCCTGACGCCTGATCAGTATCTCATGAAGCGAAAGGATATTGCCTATGTGCTCCTTAATACGGTCACAGGCGGCATTGGAATCCTCGCAAACCACGGACCCCTCATTGCCGTTCTCGGTGAGGGGACCCTTAAGTTGCAGGATGGAAACAACCATGTTATTCTATTATATGTTGAAGGCGGGTTCGCCGAAGTCAAGGATAACAAGGTCATCATCCTCACGCCCAAGGCAGAACTTGCAGAACATATTGATGTGAAAAAATGGGAGGCTGTCCGCGATGAAGCTGCGGCGCGCCTAACCCGTCCCGGCGTCCTCACCGATATTGAACATACGGAAAAGACGCTGCGCCGAGCCGAAGCACGGCTCAAGACGGCAAACCTCATGGGGCATGTCGCACCCTATGAATGGGAAACCTAATGAAAATCAACTGTCTGCAGCATGTTTTGCGAGAGGGGGACAGCCACAATGGATTTTATCAGCAAGATGGCTGCAAGCAAGATGGGTCAACTAAAGGCCGAGATTGCCGAGCTGAAGGAACGTCTCGAGGAAACCCATACAGACGAGCAGCGGGCGCGCCTTAAAAAGACCATCCGAGAAAAAGAGACGTACTATAACATTCTAGCCGATCGTATCCGTATGCATTCCATTTTTTGATTTCAGCGGGAACTGGGGCCATGGTCCTGGTTCCCGCTTTATGCGCCAAGGGCCTTATTTCTTTGCTCTATACAGTAGGCAAGCGCCGTATAGTATGGTATAATCTAAAAGTTAGCAAGAAAATCAATCGTCGCATGATGACGTAACAAGACCCATGGACATTTGAGGGGGTGCCATTGGGCGTGAGACACGTTCTGGGAGTTGTGTTCCTCGTTGTTTCTGTTGCGTTTGTCCATTGGGACGCAAAAAGGACCAAAATGCACCATCCAAATTTTTGGATTGTTGCGGTGGCCTTTTTCCCGCCCATGCTTGTCCTGTATCTCATTCGCCGCTATCAGCACCTGTCACAGACCAAACTGTCCAAACGTCAGGTGCGGGAGCTCATCAAACGCCGCAAGAGCCGGGCGCGGATGAAAAAAGCCGATGCTGACCGCAAGGCGTGGTCAAAGGCTGAAAAAGGTTACAAGAAAAGGGATCCAGATGGATTCAAGGAAACCAAGGAACGCGTAGAAGAGGAGAAAGAAGCCCTGCGCGAGCAGTTTGAAGACGAGCTTGAAAGACAGGAAAAATTACGAAAGCACCGCATGGGCGTCCGCCATTAGGCGCCTGTGGTTTTTGATTGAAGTTTAGCCTTGTACTGGGTCAAGGCCCCAGTCAAAGAAGTGAGGGAATCAGAGTGGAAAAATTGGTAGTCAAAGGCGGACATCGCCTTTCGGGAACGGTTCGCGTGAGCGGGGCCAAGAATGCGGTCCTGCCCATCATTGCCGCCTCTGTCCTGGGGACGGAAGGCAGCGTCATTTCAGAAGTGCCTGAACTGGAAGATGTATCGACCATCTGCAAGGTCCTGGAGTGCCTGGGCCTTAAAGTCGATGCATCCAAACCTCATACACTGAAAATCGACAGCCATGTCGTTACGGGGTATGAAGCTCCCTACGACCTTGTGAGCACCATGCGGGCTTCGTTCCTTGTCATGGGATCACTTCTTGCCCGTGTGGGAAAAGCCAAGATTTCTCTGCCCGGGGGCTGCGCCATTGGGACGCGTCCCATTGATATCCATCTGAAAGGCTTTGAGGCGCTGGGAGCACGGATTGAACAAGGTCATGGCAGTATTGAGGCCTCGGCTCCGAACGGACTTGTGGGAACGACCATCTACCTTGATTTCCCCAGTGTTGGAGCAACGGAAAACCTTATGATGGCGGCTTCCATGGCCAAAGGCACGACCATCATTGAAAATGCAGCCCAGGAACCGGAAATCGTTGACCTTGCCAACTACATCAATGTGATGGGAGGAAAGGTGCGCGGCGCAGGTACGACGGCCATCCATATCGATGGGGTGGAATGCATGAAGGGCGGTGAGCATATTGTCATCCCCGACCGCATCGAAGCTGGAACCTATATGGTGGCCAGTGCCATGACTCAGGGGGACATCAAGGTGGAAAATGTCCTGTGCGAACATATGAAACCGCTCATTGCCAAACTCCGTGAGGCAGGCTGTACCGTTGAAGAAGGAATCAACGACGTGCGCGTCGTGGGACCGAGAAAACTCAAGCCGATTACAATCAAGACCTTGCCTTACCCAGGGTTCCCAACGGATATGCAGGCCCAGGTCATGGCCATGATGTGCATTGCCGATGGACAGAGTTCGGTCCTTGAAACGGTCTTTGAAAACCGTTTCATGCATGTGGATGAGCTCCTGCGCATGGGAGCCAACATCAAGACAAGCGGCGGCAGGGCAGCTCTCATTGAAGGCGTGGATAAGCTTTATGGCTGCCAGGTACGGGCGACGGACCTGCGGGCTGGGGCGGCCATGGTCCTTGCGGGACTTGTGGCTGATGGTACAACGGAAATCACCGATATCTACCATATCGACCGCGGCTACGAGAATCTAGTAACAAAGATGACGGCCCTTGGGGCCGACATCCAGCGCGTAGGCTGAGGCGCATATGAAGCGGCTGGAAGAAGGTTTCCTGTCAAGGCTCTTTACCAATGTTGACGTCGGCGTGGACCTGGGAACGAGCAATCTGCTTATTTTCCTGCCAGAGCGGGGCATTGTTTACCGTGAGCCTTCCATGGTGGCCATTGACAAAACAAATGGAAAAGTCGTTGCCGTCGGTCGGCGGGCAAAGGAAATGCTGGGGAAGACGCCTGACCGCATCGATGTGGTCCAACCTCTTGCTGGCGGCGTTGTCGCCGACTATGAAGCGACTGCCGGCATGCTTGGTACTGTTCTCGAACGGGTCGTAGGACGCAACATCTTTTTTAAGCCCCGTCTTATGGTCTGCATCCCGACGGGAGTGACAAGTGTTGAAAAGCGAGCTGTCATTGAGGCTTGTGCCCAGGCTGGCGCGGCAAGGACCTTTCTCATTGAGGAACCCTTGGCAGCGGCCATTGGAGCTGGCATCGACGTGCGGGAAGCAAAAGGACGCATGGTCGTCGATATTGGCGGCGGGACGACGGATGTGGCCGTCATCAGCCTTGGCGGTATTGTTGCCAGCAAGGCACTGCGCATCGGCGGCAATAAATTTGATGAGGCCATTGTGCGTTACCTCAAAAAGGATTTGAACATTCAGGTCGCAGACAACGTGGCCGAAGAAATCAAACTCCAGATTGGCAGTGTGAGCCGTCTGGGAATGCACGGTGATATGCTCGTCCGCGGACGTGATCAGATTACGGGCCTGCCGACTGCACTGCGCATGACGAGCCGTGACACAATGCGTGCCATGGGGGAACCCGTATCCCAGATCCTATCATGCATCCGTTCCGTTTTCGAAAAGACGCCGCCGGAGCTTGCGGCGGATATCCTTAGTGAAGGCATTGTCCTGACGGGTGGGGGTGCTCTTTTGGAGGGACTGGCCGACGTTGTCCAGTCTGATACACACATTCGGACAAAGGTCGCTGAAGATCCTTTGGACTGCGTTGCCATCGGAGCCGGCAAGGCTTTTTCCCATTCGGTCATCATGGACGGACTGCTCCATCAGGAATAGCAACAACATCATAGACGGGGTGCTGCTGTGCGGCGCCCCGTTTTCATCTGTATGAGAGGGAACAAAAAACATGAACATAAAACAAATTGGGCGAACCCTGACCATTGCGCTTCTAGCAAGTCTTATGGCTGGTTCGGCCATGGCAGCAACCATCAGTGACCTTCGGGGCGGCGTCAAGGATACACGGGCGCGGCTTGTCATGGATATTGATGAGACTATGCACTATGAGGAACGGGCCCAAGGCAGGACACTCATCCTTACCTTTGACGCCAAGACGGACCGGACGCGGTCCGTACGGGTGAGGGACCGGCGCGTCAAAAACGCGGTCCTGGCGCCATTGGGAAAAAAGAGCCGTCTTGTCGTCACCTTCCGGGAAAGTGTACCGGACTACAAGGTCTTTTTCCTTAAGAAGCCAGGCCGCTTGGTCATTGATTTTCCGACAAAGAGCAAAAGCAGCACGGAATCCCCCCAAAAAACGGGCGAGAACCTCGGCAAAGGGGTGACCTACCGAAAGAGCCGCGTTAATTTGGGAGCAGGCAATGTTGACACCTATGTTCTCACGATTGCGCCTGACAGTGCTTATGAACTCCAATTTGTACCGGGTTATGGCCATACCATCCAAAAGGGGACCCTTTCCATGATTTCCCGCCGTTCTGGGGCCAAGGCCCTTGTCAATGCTTCCTATTTTGACTCCGATATCTGGGTTGTTGGAAATCTCAAGATTCGTGGCAAGTGGCTTGGTATGGAAGAAACGCCCCGCACAGGTCTCGTTCTTGAAGAAAAGGGAAAAGCAGCCATCTTGCCGCGGCTTTCTTTTACGGGCACCGTGACCCGACCTGATGGGGCGGAAATGAAGATAACGGGTCTGAATCGCATGCGCCTTGAAAATGACCTGATTTTTTATAATAATGGCTATGACGATACAACGGATACGAACGCGGCAGGCGTGGAAGTGGCCATCCGTAACGGCCGCGTCATAAAGACTGGCACAACAGGCAGCATGCCCATGAGCTGGAACATGACCGTTCTTTCCGGACATGGCACGGCAGCGGACTTCCTGCGCCCCCTTGCTGTTGGGGATAAGGTCAAGATCAAGACCAGTCTTGGCAGTCCTCTTGCCGATAAGGCGCCTAGTGTGGGTACGGCAGGGCCTCTTCTGGTTTATGACGGCCTTGTGAATGTGACGGCAAGTCTTGAAGAGATTCCTTCCGATATCGCGGATGGACGGGCACCCCGGACCGCGGTTGGCATCAAGAAGGATGGGACTATCCTTGTTGTGGTGGCAGACGGACGGTCAAGCCGCAGTGCAGGGATGACCCTTCCTGAACTGGCACGTTACCTGATCCAGCTTGGCGCGGATCGGGCCATGAACTTTGACGGCGGAGGATCCAGTGAAATGGTGGTGAATGGAGCCGTGAAGAACCGTCCCAGCGATGGTGCTGAACGGCCAGTCCGTGTGGCTCTGGGCCTTTTCCCGCGCTAAGGGGACTTGCATGAAGGGATACTTTCGATATATAATGATAGCTACAACGAAACCTAATTTGTCGTTGTCATAAAGAAGGTGGATATCATGATGAGAAATTTACTCCATAAAAGAAATGTGTGGGCCCTCGCTATCCTTATGGTCATTGCTGCGCTGGGTATTGCTCAGGCAGCAACCACAAGACCGCAGACAGCCAGTCTTTCCGGACAGGTGGTGACCGCTGTTTCCGTTGGGGCTTCTGTCCAGGAAGGCAGCGTCCTGGTTACGGTCAAGACCCTTGCTGGTTCGGCGTCGGCTGCAAGAGCCAACTGCAGCGGCAAGGTCGTTTCCGTATCGGCAAAGCCAGGAAGTACGGTTTCGGCTGGCCAAGTTGTTGCCCAGATTGAAGAACCATAACAAGTCTTAAAGCTGCAGCGCGTGAAGGGTTGCAGCTTCTTTTTCGTATCTATAACAAAAGTAGGGAGGACCTATGCTACGCTTTTTGAAACGAATGGGGCTCATGGTAAGCCTTGTTTGGATGATGCTCATTTCGGTGGCATTTGCCAATGTACCCACCATTGCGGTGGAGGAGCTGCGCCCAGGCATGACGGGCTACGGCAAGACCGTTTTCCAAGGTACCAAGATAGAGACCTTTGATGTGGAGGTCCTTGGCGTGACCGGTTCGGAAACAGGGGGCTATAGCATCCTCATCCGTGCTTCTGGAGATAACCTCAGGAAAAATGGCGGTATTTCCCAAGGCATGAGCGGCAGCCCGGTCTATATTGATGGACGCCTAGCCGGTGCTGTGGCGTATGGACAGGCCTTTTCAGACCCTAACTACTGCTTTTTGACCCCCATTAGCCAGATGCTCGATATGCTTCAGGAACCTGATCCGCGTCCGTCCGTCTTTGAGGGCCTCGCGGCAAAAAGCACGCCCCTCATGGTCAGTGGGTTTACGGAAGATGGACTTCATCACCTCAACGAGAACTTGAAACCCTTTGGTCTTACAAGTTATGCCGTACCGACAGGGGCTGATGCTCTTTCCGGTGTGGGACTCGAACCGGGAAGTTCCGTCGGTGTTTCCTTGGTCCGGGGTGATATGAATATTGGTGCCATTGGCACTGTTACTTGGGTGGGGGATGATGGCCATATCCTGGCTTTTGGTCATCCCTTTATGCAGCATGGTAAGAGTGACTATTTCATGACAAATGCCTATATCTATGCAGCTGTCCCTAATATTCAGAGCGCCTTTAAAGTGGGCTCTCTTGGTGATACCTTGGGGCGCATTACAGAGGATCGCTTAAGCGGCGTTGCGGGAAAATTGGGAGAAAATGCCAAGATCATCCCCATGTACGTGTCTGTCACTGATATGGACCGTGGCCTTCACCAATCAACGAATGTTCAGCTTGTCACTGATGAGGACCTTGTGCCAACCCTTGTGGACGGGGTTGCGTATAACGCCGTAAGCCTTGCCAAGGACCGTAAAGGCGGCGGAACAAGCCGTATCCGTTTCACCGTAACTGCCCAGGGAGAGAAGGAAGGTCCCATCCGCCTGCGCCGGGAGAACATGTTCTATAGCAGCAAGGACATCGGCAAGATCACGAATTCCGAGCTCAATATCGCGCTTGATATGCTTATGAACAACCGCTTTGACACGGTGAAGATCTTTGATGTCAATGTTGATGTGGAAACAAGCGCTCAGTGCGAAGTAGCGGAACTGGTCAGCGCCTCCTTCCCCAATCAGCCTGTGGTACAGGGCGGGGATCTGCCCATTCGCCTGACCTTTAAGCCCTATCGGGCCAAGGAATTTACGAGGACCATCCACTTCAAGGTCCCTGATAAGCAGAAACCGGGGCCCATGAACCTCATTGTACGCAGCGGCAACGCGACACAATGGCTGCAAAACGCCTTGAACCGCCGTAACCAGCAAAATGCGGGGGATGAGCAGATGGCTGGCTCTATGGCCAATGCTCAGCGGGAATTCAAGGATTTCCTGAGTGATTTCAATAGTATGGATGCCAATAATGAAATTGTCGTAGATCTTGCCCAGAATCTTGATTCTGTAGAAGCTAAGGACGGAGATGCCCAAAGCTTTGCTTCCGGTGTTTCGACCCTCCTCAAAGGAAGCCCAAACAAGCAGAAATATACCATGGACTTCATCATCAGCGGGGAAACAGGAATTACAGTGCAGGTGAAAAAGCGATAAAATGATTCCCGCAATAATTGCGGCACCTTGATAACGATAGTGAGCCCATTGCTTTAGGAAAGAAGGTCCTGAAGCAATGGGCTCATGCCGTATCAGGAAAACTGTCCGGACGATTTTTCTCGCATACAAGTCGTGACGGGCCAGCAAGGCTTCATAAAGAGACCTATTTTTTCATTAATTTTTTCTACAAAATGCGGTATAATGATAGAATGATTTCTAAGTATGCAGAACGCCTGCGTTCCTGCAATAAAGGAGTTACGTCATGGGACTTAAGACAATCTGTGCCTATTTGGGCCGCCGGGCCGTTTATGCCTTTCAGGCGACAGGACGCATCATGAATCTTTTTTTTGCGACATGCAGCGCCCTTTCCAAGGCCACACCGCGGGAGGTCCTGCGCCAGATGGCAAAGCTTGGGGCAGATTCCCTGCCTATTGTAAGCATGACGAGTATGTGTACGGGCATGGTCCTATCCGTTCAGACGGCGAAGGAATTTGTCCGTTTTGGTGCAGCTGATTCCGTCGGCGGCATTGTGGCCATTGCTATGGCCCGCGAGTTGGCACCTATCCTTGCCGGTGTTGTTGTGGCCGGCCGAATCGGAGCCGCCATTGCTGCTGAAATCGGTACTATGAAGGTCACGGAACAAATCGATGCCCTACGCGTTATGGCGACTAGTCCAACCCAGTATCTTGTGGCCCCGCGCTTTCTCGCCATTGTGCTCATGATGCCCATCCTGGTTATTTATGCCAACCTCGTCGGTGATATCGGCGGCGGGTTTGTTGCTATGAACTATGCCGGAATCGGGAGCCATATGTTCATCGAATCCATTCGTGGCTTCGTTGAATCTTGGGACCTTGTGGGCGGCCTCATCAAAGGTGCCGTTTTTGGTGCCATCATCGCCGTCATCGGATGCCATAAGGGCCTTAATGCTCAGCAAGGGGCCGAAGGGGTAGGCAAGGCTACAACGGCATCCGTTGTTCTTTCCATTATCTTGATCTTTATCTTCAACTATTTCCTCTCCGTTATGTTGTACGTCCATGGAGGCTGATATGAGCGAAACGGTAATTGAATTTAAGGACGTGGACATGTCCTTTGGGGACAAGACGGTCCTTGACCATGTATCCTTTTCCGTTGAAAAAGGAGAGACCGTTGCTATTATCGGTCCGAGCGGTACGGGCAAAAGTACGACCCTGAAACTTCTTATTGGGCTTCTTGAACCGATGGGGGGCAGTGTCCGGATAAAAGGCCGTGAGGTCAATCATTTTACGGAAAAACAGTGGAACGAACTGCGACTTCACATGGGGATGGTTTTCCAGTATTCTGCCCTTTTTGATTTTCTGACAGTGGAAGAAAATGTGGCCTTTGGTCTTAAGCAGCATACCCACATGCTAACAGACGATATCAAACTGCGGGTAAGGGACCTCCTTTCGTCCGTAGGACTTTCTGGGAACGAAAAAGCCTATCCCGCAGAACTTTCTGGGGGAATGAAAAAGCGCGTTGACCTCGCCCGTGCCCTTGCCCTTGATCCTGAAATCATCCTTTATGATGAACCTACGGCTGGCCTTGATCCCATTATGGCGGCAAACATCAGTCAGCTTATCCTTGATACGAAACGTAAGCGGGGCATTACGTCCGTCCTTGTAACCCACGATATGGCGTCCGCCTTCCTCTGCGCGGACCGAATCCTCATGCTCAATCAGGGTAAGATTGTCTTTTCTGGGACGCCCCACGAGGCCCGTCATACGGACCAGCCCCTTGTAAAGGCCTTCATCCGCAGTGACCTATTTGAAGAGAACCCAACAAAGGAGTGAAATCATGAAATCCACAGACGAAGTAAAAGTTGGAGCCGTGACGCTGGGCGGGTTTGTTATCCTGGCGCTGATGCTCACCTTTTTGGGTGTATTCAGTTTTGCGTCCCGGCAGTATAAGCTCAATGTCATCTTTGACAATGTCAATGGTCTCAAAGTCGGCAACGAAGTCCGCTTTGCCGGTGTTCCGATTGGAAAGGTCGATGATATTCTCGTCGATGGGTCCAAAGTCAAGGTTGTCATGAAAATTGACCAGAAACAAAAAGTGCCCCGTAATTCCCAGTTTGGCATTGGCATGGACGGCGTCATGGGAACCAAGTTTGTTACCATTACCCCTCCGGAGATTGCTACGGGTGTCACCTTCCGGGAAGGGGAGACAATCACGGGGCAAACAACGGGAGGCGTTGATAAGCTCATGAATTCATCGGGCAAGGTTATGGAAAAATTGGAGACTGTTGCTGATGCCTTCAGCAACGTCTTTGGTGATAAAGCTGTCCAGAAGTCCATGCGGGAAGGTTTTGTCCAGACCGGAGAAATCACAAAGAACCTCAATGCTTTTACGAAGGCTTTGGCCCAGATGGCCCAGGATAACCAAGGTGATATCCATGCCATGGTCGGCCAAATGAAGGAAATGACAGTCCACATGAACAGCATCATGACCCAGGCTGACAATAACGGCGAAACGGGCCGCAACGTAGCCCTCATGGCGGCCAATATGAAGGACGTCAGTGAAACCATCAAGGAAACAGCGGCTTCCCTTCAGGGCGTTGTGACCGACCCTAAGGTCCAGGACGATCTTAAGATTACCATCCATAACGCGGCTGAAACAAGCGAAAAAGCAAACCGCGTCATGGGCGTCGTTGCCGATGCCCGCATTCGGACAGATGTCATGTATCGCGACAAGGACAGTAAATGGCGTGCCGATATCGGTGCCGAACTGCCGACAAGCCAAAATGATTTCTTCTACCTCGGTGTGAGCGACGCCGGCGGCGATGATGATTTCAATTTCCATTACAACAAGCGCCTTGGCAAGTTCATTGTGGGCCGTGTTGGCCTCATGGAAGGCGAATTTGGTGTTGGTGCGGATTGGCTCTTGTCGCCCAAATTCCATCTCTTTACGGATTACTATGACTTCAATGACGGTAAGCTCAAGGTAGGCGCTGAGTGGGCCTTTTCCCCAAAACTGTCCCTCATTGGAGAAAACATGGATGTCCTTGATGGGCATAGTGATCTCACCTACTTGGGACTGAGGGCCCGTTTTTAAGGATTTGTGAACAATTGGTGGAACGGGAGTAAAAACCGGCTCACCCCGTTGACTTTCAAAAATATTGCGCATATAATGTGTATTACTGACTAGCCAGTCAGAATTTGAGGAGGGTACGATACGTCATGCATATCCATAAAAAAGCACTGATCGGCGCTGTCTTCTTGAGTGTCCTGTCTCTTGGTACCGCTTTTGCCCAAGAGGCACCTCAATCTGTCAGCCTCGATCTGAATAAGGCCGTTCGCATGGCCCTTGAAAATAACTCTGATGTCAAGATTTCCTCGTCCGAACTGGATGCCGCTAAGGCAGGACTTGACGCGGCTCGGGCAGCTCGTTGGGGAAGCATTGATTTTGCTCATTCCACGGGGCGGAACATGAGGTATAAGACGGCTGCTGGTGCAACGCTCGCTACTGGCCCTGTGGGGACAAACAGCAGCACGAACACTGTGAGCATTTCCGTTCCTATCTACACGGGCGGGAGACTCGAAGGTCAGATAGAAGAAGCCAAGGCCAACCAAAAATATTATGAATATGGCATGAATAGCGCCTACCAGACGACGCGCTACAATGCGGCCAAGGGATATTATGATGTCCTTGAAAGCATCAATACGGTGAACCTCCAGAAAGAAACCGTGGACCGGCTGGCTGAGCATCTGAGGAATACCCAGTCCCAGTTTAATGTAGGTGTTTCCGCAAAAGTCGATGTTCTTCGCAGTCAGGTGGAACTTGTCGATGCCCAGCAGACCCTGACCCAGGCCCAAAATAACTATGATGTGGCTGTAGCCACCTTGAACAATGTCTTGGGACTTCCGACGGGAACCCCTCTTTCCTTGAGTGAAGGACTGGAATATAAACCCAATGATTATACCCTTGATAACTGCCTGTCCTATGCCATGCTGAACCGGCCCGAGATCCATCAGGCCCAGGCTTCCGTTGATATGGCAAAAGCAGAACAAAAGATTGCCAACGCGGCAACCCTGCCACAATTGAGCCTCAGCGCCGCTAATGGCTGGGCTGATGACCGTTTCCCTGGTGCCCATAAATATGAGTGGTCCGTTGGGGCTTCTGTGGACTTCAACATCTGGGACTATGGCGTCAATGCTGCTAAGATCCGTCAGGCCAAGGCTAACGTTGTCAAAGCCGAGGAAAGCTATCGCCAGATCAGCGATCAAGTGAACCTTGCTGTCAGAACGTCGTACCTTAGCATGCGGGAAGCAGAAAAACGCATCAAGACAACGGAAGTCGCGGTTGAACAAGCAGAAGAAGATTACCGTATCGCCCAGCTGCGCTACCAGGCCGGTGTGGGAACGAACACGGACGTCCTCGATGCTTCCGTTGCCCTGACGACCGCCAAAAATAACTACATCCAAGCCCTCTATGATTACAACACGTCATGGGCACTGCTTGAACAGTCCATGGGTGTTCCGACGGATGTGGAAGAATAAGATAGGAGTGCTCGGCGCACAAATCGACCGATTTGATGTGAAGACATGCCCCCATTGTTCTATGGAAACAATGGGGGCATGTTCTTTTGTGTGATGGACGTCTCACCTTAGGAAAGGGCCGGCCCGTCGGACTGCGAATGAATTTGCACCGCGCTTTACAGTTTTAGCGTTACTCCCTCATAGCATTACAGCATTCCTAATCCCGTTCAACTAAAATTTATTTTCTTCTTTCCCTTCACTTTGGTATACTATAGTTGTATCTATGGGAAAACGGAACAACCAGCCCCTTTTTCACCCGATTTTCCCAAGGGGAACGGTATCCCGTTCCAGAAAGGCGGATCATGCGGCCAAAATGGAAAAAACGCCTGCCTTTCCTTCTCCTTGTCATACCGGCACTCTATGTAGGGACATTCAAGGTTCTCATGCCAAGGGTGCTCCCCACGGTGCGGCCCATGGTGGAGGAAACAGCGGCTCAGTATATCAACGGAAAACTCCATATTGACCGGATTGAGGTCAGCCCGGACCTGACCTTCCGCATCAAGGACAGTGCGGTCTATGACCGAGCGGGTATCCTTGTGGCAAAGATTCCGGAAGTCGCTGTTCGCGTCAATCCATTGAACCTGTTGCTGGGACACGGAACTAGTAGGATGGTGAGCCTTGTTGCCATCAACGATCCAACGGTGTATATGGTCATGGACAGCAGCGATCGCTGGAACGTGGAAAATCTTATTAAAAAGTCTGAGTCGTCCAGTGAGGACTTCCGCGGCTTAGTGACGGTCAATCGAGGCTCGATTCAGCTTTCAACGCCTTATGGCGCATGGCATGTCGGTGCATCCGGTTCCATTGACCTTGTCCATAACCCTGTCTATGGTCTTGACATGGATCTTACGACGGTAAAGGGGGAGAAGCTGCAGCTGATTGGTTCCATTAAAAGTGACGGAACCGGAGAAGTGTCGGCGAGCACTGAAACTTTTTGCGTAACGCCCTACGCGGCCCTTGTGGCACACTATGCCCCTATAGCGGATCTTGCAGGAACCCTTTCAAAGCTTTCTGTTACCTGGCGCAACGATGATCAGGAAAGTAAGCTTTCGGGGAGCGTCAAGGCAGATTCCCTATCCTTATCCGTTCATAAGGACAATCTCCTGCTGCCGCTTACGGCTGTAGGAACAGTCCACTTTGATAATAAGGACTTTGCTTTTACAGATTTTACGGTGTCCCTTGATAGGTCATCGGTTACCTTGAATGGGGGACTTGACCTTACAGACGCACAGACGCCTGTTTTTCACCAATTTGCTGTAAAGACGGATGACTTTGACCTTGACGCAATTCCCTTGGACCTTCCTCTTTCAGGCCGTGTTACGGCAAGTGCCTCCCTGGATGGCTCTTTTGACAGCCTTCTTGCCGCGGGAACCGTGGACAGTCCGGCCTTGACCGTGAATGGATATGAAATAGATAACCTTCACTTGCCCCTTTCGGCTCAGGGAACCCAAGTAAATGTTACGGACGGAACCTTCTATCTTGCTGGCGGCAAAGGAACCTTGACGGCTTCATATGATACGCAGGACCGCACTTTTGCTGCGACGCTTAAAAGCGAGAGTCTTGATTTGGGAGCGGTGGCCCCTGATGTAGGCAGCATTGTCCTTTCCGGCGACCTCTATGCTGAGGGACGCTATGATGATGACCTTTTTGCCCACGTCCTTAGTGATGATCTGTCCCTCACGGTCCATGGGCTCTCCTTTACCCATGTTGATTTGGGCGCTGTGTATGAAAAGGGTCGCTTGACCTTGGACCGCTTTGCGGCCAATTCGGAAAATGGCGGCTCTGTGACAGGCTCGGGCAGTCTTGAAGGCTCAGCCCTTAAGGGAAATTTTTATGTTACGGATCTCCCTGTGGGACCTATCCTTGCCTCCTTCGGAGAAGAAGGAGAGGGTCTCCTTTCTGCCCACATGATGATTGAAGGAACCACGGATGACCCAGAAGGGACGGCAGCCTTTTCTCTCAAGGATGTCTCCGTTAAAGGCTTTATCGCAAAAGAAGCCCACGGTCTTGTCAGCTGGAAGGATCGTGTCGTCCGTCTGACGAAGGTGGAGCTTGATCCGCCGCAAGGCCGTCACGAACTTGATGGCTCCGTTGTCCTTACGGGTGATGATCCATGGCTTGACCTGACAGTCGTCACCAAGGGCGTACGTCTTGAACCTTTCTCCGATGCCTTTGCCCTGCCTCTTCCTGTTACAGGAAACCTCACCAATACGGTCCACGTGACAGGGACGCTAAAAAATCCTAATATTACGGGTCATGTGCGGGCCTACGATGGCTCGGTCAATAAGTTCCTTGTCGATGAGCTATCTGGTGACTACTCCGTCAATGACGGCGCTATTACGATGAAAAACTTCAAGCTCCAGGCCTTGACATCGACCGCAACCTTTGCAGGGACCATTGCTAAAAATGGAGACCTTGCCCTAGGAATCGACGCCTACGGCATCATGCTCCAGCGTCTGCCTTGGCTTAAGGAAGCAGCCAGTCTCCAAGGCAGCGTGAACTTTAACGGGGCTGTAAGCGGCAACCTTTCCAATCCGCTTTTCACCGGTGTATTGTCCTCAAATTCCGTAATCATCAACGGTGAGGAGTTCACGGGACTTGCCCTATCCATTGATTCCACGGGGGGCAAAATCAATGAACTTGAAGGCTCCTTCCAGCAGAAATCAGGAGGAGACTATTTCCTGTCCGCTCATATTGACCTTTTGAACCATTACTACCAGTGGAAAGCGGAAGTGGAGCGGGGGAACGTACGGAGTCTCCTTAAAATGGGCGGCTACGACCTTGATATTGATGGGTTTCTTTCCGGTACCATTGCCCTTAATCCGAATGGACGCCGAACGGGCCTTGCCATCAAAGGTAAGGTGGAAGATGGAAAAGTGCAGGGTGTTCCCTTTGATTCCGCTGATTTTGATATTTTTGGTCACCTCGGCGTTTGGCATATCAACCAGCTCCAGGCCCTTGAAAAAGGCGGCGGTCTCTTTGCTGCCCAAGGTGAAGTGGATATGAAGAACCGGACCTTGGACCTTGAAGTCGCGGCAAATGGCATTTCGCCTAAAATCCTTACGGTAAGCCTTGATGATCCGCCGGAAATTGGGGGTGCCCTCAATATGGCCGCACAGGTCAAGGGGCCCTTTGATGATCCAAATGGGAACTTCTCCCTTGAAGTAACGGGCGGCTCTGTAAGCGGAGTAACCTTCGACTCCATTTACGGCATGGCCACACTGCGGGATGGTATGTTTACCTTGAACCAGTTCCTTGTCCAGCGCGGAATCTATAAGCTGTCTGCCTACGGTACCCTGCCTCTTGACCTGTTACGGGCCAAGGAGGATCGCCGTAATCCCGACGCGCGGATGAACCTTGACTTGCACCTTGACAATGCAAACCTTGACATCCTGCCGACGCTTACGAAATATGTCCAGTGGGCAACCGGTCCTATGAAAGGAAACCTCAATGTGAGCGGGACCTTGGAGGACTATACCTTAGATGGCGCGATTCGTCTCGATGACGGCACCATCAAGCTGCGGGGCATGAATAATACCATCGACCACGTGAAGCTAGATACAGAATTTGCAGGAACGAAAGTCAATCTTAAGGAACTGTCTGCCGTCATTGGCGATCATGGCAGCGTCATGGCGTCAGGAAGCTATGAACTTCATGGCGGGGAATCTCCTTATGCCCTTACGGCGGCCATCCGCGATGTCTTCATTGATTCGCGGCAGATTGGAGGCAAGGTCAATGGGGACATTTCCGTTACACAGAAAAATGGGATGCCATTTGTAGCGGGCGCTCTCAATCTGGAGGACCTCTATATCGGGCTGACCTCCGTGCCGAGTTTTGGCAGCGGCGGATCGCCTATTGGTCTTGACTTTACCGTTGACCTCGGGGAGAAGATGCACCTTCATACGGCGTCCTTCTATGATATCTGGGGCGGCGGTAAGATCCACCTCGGGGGAACGACAGCAGATCCGGACATTACAGGCGCCATCAATCTGACAAAGGGGACCCTCAATTACCTCAATACCCCCTTTAGGATGGGCCGCAGCATCGTCACTTGGCCGGAGCGAGGAACGTTTACGCCCCACCTTGATATGAAAGCTTTTACGCGTCTTGGCCAGTACATGATCCTTGCCACCATCGAAGGACCGCTGTCCATGGATGGACTGCAGGTCCATCTAAAGAGTGATCCGCCCAAGGATGAAAATACGCTCAAACGCTTCCTGACCTTGAAGACGGATAACGCGGACCTGACCAACAACGATTGGATGGGGCTCATCGACGCTGGTATCCAGCTAAGCTACCTGTCCGATGTGGAAGATGCCATCAAACAGGCCCTGCAGCTGGACGAACTGCGCGTCTACAGTGGCAGTCTCCAGTCCGGCATTGGCTTTAGCGTCGATGCGAAACGGGCAAATGAAGTGATTGGCGATGATCGGCGGCAATACAACTGGCTTGTGGCTAAAAGTTTCGGCGACAAACTTCGTCTTGGCTATACGGCAAGCTTCGATGGGGAAGACTCAAGCATCTTTGCGGAATACTTCCTCAACCGCCGCCTGAACCTCAGCGTATCCGTCGACGAAGAAAACAGGGCCTGGTATGGTGTACAGTATCATACGAGGTTCTAAAGAAAAGCACGGCCCTGATTGACCTAGGTGCGTGGCCCATTGCTCCTTTTCGGCGTAAGGTGGCGGTGGGCTCACGGGCTATGGAGAGCGAGCGCCCTCTTCCAGTCTGGAACCCGCCCCCTTTGACTGATCGTTTTCCCCTTCTGCCTTTTTCTGGGCTAGGAGCCGCCTAGAAAAAGGCCGGAAAGGGGAATTCTTTTTTGTGAACTTTTTTCTCGAATCCTGCCTTTGACTAGTAATTTTTCTTTCTAAAGGGTATAATTGTAGCGTGTATTTACTGAATCCAACCAGCTAGAAGGATTCTAACCGAAACTTGTAGGGGGTTATGTATGAATAGCAAATTACATTGGCAACAGCTGTCGGCAGCCATTTTTGCATCTTTACTGCTGAGTTCGCCTGCCTATGCAGAGGTTTCCCACAGCCAGGAAGTGACGCTGACCAAAAATGGGGTCCAGACCCAATCGGGAGAAGTCGGAACCATTGAGGTAACGGAAGAAGCAAAAGAAGGAATTGGCACCGGAACCGGAATCACGGATGACTCTCAAAAAGAGAGTGCCAAGACAGAAGAAACCCTGCCTGATAAGCCCATCTATCGTGAGGTGCGCCGCAATGGCATTACCTATATCGAAAAGGTGGGGAAGGAAACCCTCCAAAAAGAAAGCAAGGAGCAAGAAGCCCAGGATGAGCAGCTGGCAGCCCGTATGCAGCAGCAGAAGGAAATCGCCGAAGCCCAAAACCGCAAGGCACCTGGCCGCAGTTTCCTTACGCCTGATGATGGAGCAGGCATTGTTGACGAATACGATAAGCTTGCCAATTCAGTTAAGGGATATGAGAATCTGACGGTGACGAAAGTAACCTTTGAGGGCAATCAGCATGAAAAGGCGGAAGTCCTTCAAGACAGCCTCAAGATGAGCGCGGGTACGAAGTTTACCGCGGTTCAAATGCAGGACGACATCCGTTCCCTTTATGAAACTGGCTGGTTCTATGATATCGTTCCGACCTTTACCCGCGTTCCCGAAGGCGTCCAGATTGTCTATCATGTCGCTGAAAACCCCATCCTCACGGAACTTGAAGTTGAAGGCAACACGAAGATCTCGAGCCATGACATCATCCGTGCCATGGGACTTAAGGAAGGCGAAGTGGTGAATTCCCGCGACGTCAATGTCGGGGCCCGCAAGGTGGAAAGCCTCTATGCGGAACAAGGCTATATTTTGGCCAAAGTCAGCGATATCCGCATGCTCCCTGATGGTCATCTGATCCTTCAGGTTGCTGAAGGCGTCATTGAAGATTATCGCGTCAAGGGCAACACAAAGACGAAGGATTATGTCATCATCCGTGAAATGCGCATGAAAAAGGGCGATCCCTTCAACGCCAAGCTGGCGCGCCGTTCCATGCAGAAAATCTACAACCTCGGCTTCTTCGAGGATGTCAATATCCGACTGAATCCAGGTCAGATGCCCAATACCGTATCCGTTGAAATCACGGTCGTTGAGCAGAGCACGGGAACTTTCGGCATTGGGGCCGGGTACTCCGATGCAGATGGTTTCTTAGGCATGGTCAGCGTCGGCGATAAGAACTTCCGCGGGACGGGTGACAGTGTCAATGTCCGTTGGGAATTTGGCGGCGATGATGAAACCAATACCAACTTTGAAGTCTCCTACATCAAACCGTGGATTGATGACAAGGAAACTACGGCGGGCTTTACGTTCTATAATATGACGAACGAATATGCCGATTACGATCGTGACGGCGATGAAATTGCCCGTTACTACAAAAAGCGCATCGGCGAAGAAATTTTCTTCAGCCGCGTCACTGACAACGAATTCATCACTAACCAGATTACCTTGAAAAACCGCGACGACAAGTACAAGGGCAAGGTCGATGGCTACGATTCGAACCAGTACTTTGAAGGCGTTGATGAAGGCAGGTATCTTGGTGAAGACGTTGCTGCGGAACGCCGTAAGAAGAACTTCGGTACGACCCGCAGTATCACCTTTGCCCGTATCCTTGATACGCGTGATAACATTTATGATCCCCGCGAAGGCAAGCGTACCATGTATTCCTTTGAATGGGCAAACTTCGGCGGTGACTTCCGCTTTGAAAAATATCAAGCCGATTATCGTTACTACTATCGCATGGGTAAGGACAATGTCTGGGCACTTAATCTCGGTGCCGGCTATGCCAACGGGGATATGCCGCTCAGCCAGCGCTTTACCGTCGGCGGCAGTGAATTCCTGCGTGGCTACCGCGATGACCAGTTCAAGGGCAACAGCATGCTGAAGGGCTCCCTGGAATTCCGTTATCCAATCATCAAGCAGGTTCAGGGTGTCACCTTTACGGATGCTGGCTATGCTTGGAGCAAGGATTATGATGAAACGGATTTTGACCTGTCCGACCTGAAGTACACGGTGGGCTTGGGACTGCGCATCAACTCTCCGCTTGGCCCAATCCGTCTGGACTATGGCTATCGCCTTGACAGTTCTGATCGGGGCGGCCGCTTCCACTTCAGCTTCGGTGGACAATTCTAAAAGAAAAACGAGGAACGAGGGATAGAAATGATTGAATTTGCCAATAAGAAAAACGTGAAAGTGGTGTCCCTTGCGATTGCCGCCATCTTCGTCATCGGTGCTTTCGCCATTGCTGTGCGGGGTGCCGGTCTCACGGGTGGTTCCGGCGGAACAACTGATTCTGCCATTGGCAAAGTAAACTACAACCAACTGGTCCAGGCCGTCCCAGGCATCCAGGATGCTCAGGTGGAAATGCAGAAAGCTGCCCAGGATGCTGAAAGCCAGTACAACGAAAAAAGTAAGGACATGAGTGACGCCGATAAGCAAAAGCTCCACGAAGAGCTGCAAAAAGGCCTTGAGGATAAGCAGAAAGAACTTGTCGACCCCTTGAAGAAAAAAGTTGATGACGCCATTGTCGCTGTCGGCAAGACCAAGGGGCTTACGGTCATCGTCAATGAAGGCGCTGTCGTTTATGGCGGTGTTGATGTGACGGCTGATGTCCAGGCAGAACTCCAGAAACAAGCCAAGAAAAACTAAGGGCTCATGAAGGAGGAGGGACCTATGAGGAAGCTTATCTGCCTCCTAGTGGCGTGCCTTATGGTGACAGCGGGCTGTGCGTCCCTGAAAAACGGCCTCCTTTCGAGGGAAGTACCACGGTTTGCCGTCGTGGATTGGGACCGGCTCGTCAAACAGCATCCCAAGTACAAGGTGTGGCAAAAACAAAAAACGGACCTTGAAACAGCAAAGGCCCTCCGGGAACGGCAGCTCAAGGACGGTCATCAGCAGCTTGCCATTTTGGGTAAGATGCGCTCCCTTGCAGGAAAGGGCCGAGACCGCTTCCGTTCCGCCCAGCTGGCGGCAAAGATTGCGGAAAAAGAAGCCCAGGAACAGGATCTTCTCCAGAAAAAGGCGGAAAGCCTTGATGCAGCGGCTGAATCCTATGTCCAAAAGGACCGGGAAGATGTGGAAACCCGCTTCCGTATCCCGCTCTTTAATGTGCGCTTAAAGCTTGGCAGTATCAAGATGAGTGAAGCCTCCCAAAATGCCTTGCTCCAAGAAGAACAGGAGCTTTTGGATAAGCGCCGTGAGGCCATTGAGGCCATCGAGGAAAAGAAAGCGGCGTGGATCAAGGAGCAGATGGCTTCTGACATCAGCGAAAGCCGTGCCCGCATGGATGCCTTCCAACAATCCCTTACGGTGGATCTTGTAAAGGAAGAAACGGGTCTTGACCTGACGAAAAAAGAACAGCAACCTGGACAAAAAGAGCTTGATACGCTCATTGCTTCCATGGATACTCAGATTCAGCGTCAGGACGCGGAGACGCAGAAACTGCGTGAGGAAATCGACAGTGATATCCTCAGCGCCATCAAGAAAATCAATCTTACCAGGAAGTACACCCTGGTTTTTCGGAATCCGCGGGCCAACATATCGGCCGATGACATCACGGACGACGTGGAAAAAGAAGTACAAAATATAGTTGAGTAAGAGGGATCAGAAACATGAAAAAAATTTTGGCAATCGGTATGATCGTTATGGCCATCTTTGCTTTTGGCTGTGGCCGCAATCAGCAGTTTGGCGTTGTAGATATGCAGAAGGTCCAGACGGACAGTGAAGTCTTCAAGAATGCCACAAAGGAACTGCAGGAAAAAGGCAAGGCTATGGAAGACGAACTTACCAAGGAAACAGAGGGTAAGAGCGATGAAGAAGCAAAAAAAATCTATACGGAAAAAAGTGCCAAAATCCGTACCTTCCAGGCTGAGCAGCAAAATAAAGTAAAGAGCAGTTTTGAAGCTGCCGCGGCTCAGGTTGCCAAGGAAAAGAACCTCGGTGCCATTCTCGTGAAGGAAGCTGTTCCGCAAGGCGGCGTCGACGTCACGGAAGACATCATCAAAGCCATGAAATAATGGACATAAAGGGCGAACCGTGTGTTCGCCTTTTTCCCGTATTCCAACGCTCCATTTTTGTCACTCTGGGATAGACAGGTACGCAGGGGAGCGCACTGCCCAGGCTGAACAAATCACAAGAAAGGATGTTAGCTATGGAAAAAACGCTGCAGGAACTGGCAGATCTCTTACAGGGTAGTATTATCCAAGGAGATCCTTCCCTGAAGCTTACAGGCGTGAACGGCCTTGAGGAAGCAGGCCCTACGGAAATTTCCTTTGCCGTACCGCCCTATTTGGAACTGGCCGGTAAGAGCCGGGCCGGCGCCATCATGATTCCTGAAGAAGGAGAACTCAAAGGCCCCCAGGCCCTGATCCGTGTAAAGAACCCACGGGCGGCTTTTGCCAAACTGCTGATGCTCTTCCGTCCGCCTGAAAGTGTCGAATCAGGTATCAGTCAGTACGCATTTGTCCATCCGACGGCTCGTATTGGAAAAAATGCCGCCATCCTGCCTTTTGCCTATATTGCAGAAGATGCTGAAATTGGGGATAATGCCATCATCTACCCGCATGTTTATATCGGCCGCCATGCAAAAGTGGGCAGCGACTGCACTTTTTATTCGAATGTCACAGTCCGTGAAAACTGTATCATCGGTGACCGGGTCATCCTCCAGTCTGGCTGTGTCATCGGCGGTGATGGCTTTGGCTATATCACGAGCGAAGGAAAGCATACCAAGGTCCTTCAGACGGGAAACGTCGTTGTTGGCGATGATGTCGAAATCGGCTGCAACACCTGTATTGACCGAGCAACCGTTGACAGTACGGTCATCGGCAAGGGCACCAAGATCGATAACCTTGTCCATGTCGGGCATAATGATGTTATCGGAGAAAACTGCATCCTTGTGGCCCACGTCGGTATTTCAGGATCTGTCACGGTAGGCCACAATACGACTTTTGGCGGTCAGGCCGCGACCGCAGGCCACCTCAAGATTGGCAGCAACTGCACCTTTGCCGGGCGAACCGGCATCATCAGTGACGTCCCGGACAATGTTGTCTGGGCTGGCTTCCCGGCGCAGAGCCATGTAGACTGGCTGCGCATGATGGCCAGTCAGCGTAAGCTCGGTGATCTTGTGAAAAAAGTCCGCAAACTGGAAAAACTCGTGGAAACCCTCGAGAAAAAAGACGATAAATAAAGGAGTTTTGGTTTCATGAAAAAGACTGTTGCGACCCTTGCCATTCTGACGCTTGCTTCTGCCATGCCGCTGGCGGCAGAAGCCAAGATTACGCCAAACGGAACGAGCGGCATTATTAATACCCCGAGCGCCTTTGTCCGTTTGCCAGGCCATGTTTCCGTTGGTTACGACATGACAAAGGATGGACAGATCCTTCATGGCAATGTGGCCTTGCCCCTGGGCCTTGAAGTGGCAGGCGCCCGCTTTGATCCGAAAGACAGCGATATCTACAGCACAGTAAGTGCGAAATGGGAGCTTCTGCGCGAAACCCCTGTAACTCCGGCCATTGCCATTGGCGGCGACGACCTGGGGGATGAAAAGGACCGTCGCGGTTATGTTGTCGTCAGTAAGGCCCTGCCGTTTGGGTTTAAGATTCATGGCGGGATTGGTACGGACCAATACAAAAAGGGATTTGGTGCCATTGAAAAGGACATCAAACTCGGAAGCCAGTCCCTTACCCTTATGGGGGAATATGACGGCAGCCATTTCAACTATGGCGCATCCATTCCCCTTGCTAAATTTACGACGGCTGAAGTTGGCTATCGGACCCATCATCTTTATGGGAGCGTCAACTTTACTTTCTAACTCATGAGAAAGGTCCGCGGCCGCCTTTCGGGCTGATTTGTCCCAAGGCAGCGCCGCATCCTTTCAAGGGCCCTTTGGGCAGCTCATTCCCGCGGGAAGGGGTGCCAAAGAAGGAGACCCTGCCTTAAGGAGGCACTGCTGCAATGCTTGCGTATTCCCTCATGAAACTGATGAGCCGGATTGCCTGCGTGCAGCCAACCTGCTTCAATGATGCCCTGGCCTATGCCTTGGGCCAAATTGGCTGGTTGGCTACACCCAAATGGCGGCGCTATATGGCCAAGGAAAACGTCAAGGAATGTCTTGGCGTGTCTGAGACTGAAGCAGAACGCATCGCCAAGGAGAGCGTTACCCGTTTCGGGCGCATGCTCATCGAAGTCCTGCGCTATCCCCTCATCAATCAAGCCAATTTTAGGAACCTTGTCCACTTCGAAGGCCTGGAACACCTCGAAGAGGCTTATGCCGAAGGCCGCGGCGTCATCATGTGTACGGCCCATTACGGAAATTGGGAAATGCTGGGGGCCAGTATGGCCCTTCTGGGCTATCCCATCCTTTCCATCACCCGCAAACAAAACGATGGTGACGCGGACCGCTTCATCAACGAATACCGGCAGATGGTCGGCCAGCATGTCACCTACAACCATGGAAAGAGCAGCATGCTTTCCATCGGACGTTATCTAAAAGATAAACATCTTGTAGGAATTCTCTACGATCAAGATTCTGCCCATACGGGGGAGCACCTTGAACTGTTTGGGAAACCGGCCCGCGTCCCTGATGGGGCAGCCCAGCTGGCACGGGTCTTCAAAGCTCCCATTGTCCCGCTTTTCATGCATAATCAGCCTGATGGGACGCTTACGGCCGTTATTCATCCCTGTTTCCACGCAGATCCCCAACTGAGCCGAGAAGAAAACAGCCACGTTATCATGGAAAAGCTCATCCGGATTGCCGAAGAGGAAATCCGCCGCGACCCGGCTATGTGGTTCTGGGTCCATGACCGCTGGAAGGATGGAAAGAGACGTTACCGTGACCGCAAGCATTTCAGCACGCCCATGACGGGCAATTGAACATAGAAAGGTGATTCAATATGGACAACAATAAACAGCACACCCTCAAAGCAGATGTCTGCTGTGACGGGATTGGGCTCCACTCCGGCAACCCAGTTGCAATGACGCTGAAGCCGGCTCCTGCGGACACAGGCATTGTCTTTATCCGTACGGATCTTGAGGGTCGGCCCAGTGTGCGAGCCATTGCTTCAAATATTTCGGCAACGACACGAGCCACGACGCTGACTGAAAACGGAGCCAGCGTCACGACCATCGAACACGTCATGGCCGCCCTTGCCATCCTTGCCATTGATAACTGCTACATCGAAATGAACAGCGCCGAACCGCCCGTTGGTGATGGCTCAGCCAAAGGCTTCATGGATCCTATCTTAAGGATGGGCCTTCTTGAACAGGACGCACCGCGTCACGTCTACGCCATTGATCACGCCTTCAGCTGTTATGACGGCGACCGCTATCTTGTGGTCCTGCCTTATGACGGCTTTCGCGTGACCTTTACCTCCATCAATCCCCATCCGCTGCTTGGGACCCAGGTCCTTGATGTGACGGATGCGGGGGATACGCTTTCCCAGGAAATTGCTCCGGCAAGAACCGTAGCCTTTGAAGAGGAAATTGCCCAACTGCGCAAGATGGGCCTTGGCCTTGGCGGCACCGTCGAAAATGTCGTTGTCTTTACTAAGGACGGGGGAACCCTGTCCAAGGTCCGCTTCCCTGACGAGCTTATCCGTCATAAGATCCTTGATGTCATTGGTGACTTGTATCTGTTGGGACCCATATCGGCCCATGTTATCTGTATGAAATCGGGGCACGCCTTCAACGACAGCGTTTCCCGCCAAATCGATGCCTACCGCAAGGCGAATCCGGCCCAGTAATCGCCGCAGCGCCTTAGATTTTGAAAGTAAGGAGTCAAGAAAATGATTACGTTAGACATTCAGGAAATCCAAAAAATCCTTCCCCATCGGTATCCCATGCTCCTCGTTGACCGTGTGGTCGAACTGGAACCGATGAAACGGGCTGTGGGTATCAAGAATATCACCTTCAACGAACCGCAGTTCATGGGCCACTTCCCGGGTAATCCCATCATGCCGGGTGTCCTGCTCATTGAAGCCATGGCACAGGTTGGGGGCGTGACGCTGCTTTATCCGGAAGAAAACCGCGGTAAGATTGCTGTCTTTGGCAAGATCGACAAGGTGCGTTTCCGCCGTCCAATCAAACCGGGTGATCAGCTCGTTACGACGGCCGTCATTACGAAAATCAAAGGCAACATGGGCGTTGCCCACTGCGAAGGCACCGTCGATGGGGAACCAGCCTGCGAAGGGGACTTCTTCTTTGCTCTGGCCGAGAACAAGCAATAAACAAGGGGTGAATCAGTATGAGTGCAGATTCCAGTTTAATTCATGAAACAGCAATCATCGATCCGCATGCACAGATTGGCCCAAACGTAAAGATTGGTCCTTATTCAGTCATTGGACCGGATGTCAAGATTGGGGAAGGGACCATCATTCATCCGCATGTCGTCATTACGGGGCGTACGACCATCGGGAAAGGCTGTGAATTCTTCCAGGGGGCCAGCATTGGGGAAGTGCCCCAGGACCTTAAATATAAAGGGGAAGATACGGCGACCATCATTGGTGACCATGTGACCATCCGCGAATGTGCTTCTGTTCATCGCGCTGTCGGGGAAGGCAATGAAACGCGCATCGGCAACAATGTCCTGATGATGGCCTATACCCATGTTGCCCATAACTGTATTGTCGGCAACAACGTCATCATGAGCAACGTGGCGACTCTGGCCGGTCACGTTATTGTCGAAGACCGCGCCGTCATCGGCGGTCTCACGGCTGTGCACCAGTTCACCAAGATTGGCCGCAACTGCATGTGCGGCGGCATGAGCCGAATCAACCAGGATGTACCGCCTTTTGTCATCGTTGCTGGCAACCCGCCCGTCGTGGCAGGCCTTAACAGCGTGGGCATTTCCCGTGCAGGAATTGCCATGCCTGTTCGCCGGGAGCTGAAAAAGGCTTATAAGATTCTTTATAAACGTGGCCTTTCCCTGCCAGATGCTATTGCCACTATGGAACAGGAACTTGACAGCTACGAAGAAGTTGAGCATTTTATGCGCTTTTTACGCAGCGTAGAACGGGGTATTTGCCGTTCATCCGTCTCCCACGGGAGGGAGTGATTCCATGATGGAAAAGACCTTAGGCGTCCTTGCTGGCGTAGGACACTTGCCCGTTGACGTCGTACGCGGCGCCAAACAGGCAGGCTACCGCACCGTCGCTATCGCCCTTGTGCCCGAAACCCATGAAGACCTCCCAAAGGAAGCCGACGTCTTTTATGCAATCAATATCGGCAAAGTTGGGAAAATCTTCAGCACCCTCAAAAATGAAGGGGTCAGCGAAGTCACCATGATTGGCAAGGTGACAAAAGAAATCCTCTACAAAGGAGGCATCCTCATTCCGGACTGGCAGGCTGTAAAGCTCCTTATGTCCCTGCCGGATCGTCATGACGACACCATCATGAATGCCCTTGTGGCAAAACTTGAAGAGATGGGAATCCACGTCATGGACCAGACCCTCTTCCTCAAGCACATCATGCCGGAAGAAGGTGTTCTTAGCCGCCGTAAACCGACGGATAAGGAATGGGAAGACATGAAATATGGTTTCAGGATGGCTAAAAAGATTGGCGGTCTTGATATTGGTCAAACGGTCGTCGTCAAGGACATGGCCATTATGGCCGTGGAAGCCATCGAAGGTACCGATGCCTGCATCAAGCGCGGCGGCAGCCTAGGCAGGGGGGCCATTGTCGCAAAGACGGCCAAACCGGCCCAGGACCATCGCTTTGACGTGCCCGGTGTCGGTGTAAAAACCATGGAATCCATGATTGAATCGGGCTGTGCCGGCATCGTCATGGAAACCGGCCGTACTCTTTTTGTAGAAAGAGAACAGGCCCTTGCCCTTGCCAATGAGCATAACCTCGTTGTCGTTTCCATGAGTGAGGAAACCGCTGGAAGATAAAAGACACTTGGCCTGTGATTGCGCCGTATATCGTAAAGGGTGATGCGTACCCCCATAGCCTCAGATAAACGATTTGAGAGCTATGGGGGTATGTTGTTTCATGACGAGAAGGCATGCGTTGCAGGTTCATCCGAAAGGAACTAAAATATGCCGCCATGCGTCTTTTTAGGAAGAATCCACAAAGGGCGCTGACTGCACTGATTCCATGGAAAAGAGATCCTCGAGAGACCGATTGAGATTGCACTAAAAAAGCTCCTGTATTCCTCAAGGCGTATAGGGACATTTGGCCTATTATGAAGGATTGATTCTTGTTGCATAAAAATTCGCTTAGCTGTATAATAATCCCATGCTTACAGGGAGGTCCTATCATGAAAAAATTTTATAAAAAACTTCTTGCCGCCGGACTGGGTGCCGCACTTGCCCTATCAGTCGCGGCCTGCGGTACCAATAAAGAGACGGCAAAAAACGCGGACGCTAAAAAAGTTCTCAAGATTGCGACAAATGCAACCTATGTGCCTTTTGAATTTAAAGATAAAGGCGCGAGTGGCGACGAAAGCGATTATAAAGGCATGGAAATCGATATGATCCGGGAAGTGGCAAAGCGCCTTGGCCGCGAGCCGCAGATGGAAAATATTCCTTTTAACGGTATCATTCCAGCCATCCAATCAAAACAAGTCGACGTTGCCGCTACAGGTATGACCATGACAAAAGAGCGGGCTAAGAAAGTTGCCTTTGCGGCGCCTTTCTACGAATCGAAACTGGCCATTGTTGTTCCCACGGATAGTCCTGTCCAGTCGGCTGCTGATCTTAAGGGCAAGAACGTCGCCGTTATGGTTGGCACAACAGGCGCCAAATACGCCGAAAGCCACGGTATGGTGGCTAAACAGTTTGATTCCAGCGCTAACGCCCTTCTTGAAGTCCAGGTTGGGAATGCGCCAGCTGCCATCGTCGACAAACCGGTGGGTGAATATTTTTCCACCCTTGAAGGTAAAGGCAAGGGAAAAGTCCGCGTCATTCCTATCCCTGATTCTAAATCGGAACTCTTGGGTTTTGTCCTAAATCAAGACGATAAAGAACTCAAGGATGCCATCAATAAAGCCATTGCGGATATGAAAAAAGATGGCACGTATGCAAAACTCTATAAGAAATGGTTCAACCAGAAAGCCCCGAACCTGCCGGAAAGTGCAGAAAAAGCACTGGGACTGTAAAAGATTATCATCATGTATTCCCCTGACCGAATGCAGAAAACTGTATTCGGTCGTTTTTTATGCGAAGGGAGGCGATGAAACTAACGGATGGGTCAACGGGAAGAGGGTGTGTTTCTTGGATAAGGACTGTTAAGCTACAGAAAGGGAAGGGTAAGCTATGATTTGCTTTAGTGGTCGAGCTGGATCTTCCAGACTGCAGTTTCAGTTTCCTAGCCTTCATTTAAAGATGCCGTTAGCCCCTAGTAAATGGTATAATCAAGACAGCGCAAGCTTTTTATCGTCTCATCCTGCGGTGGAAAAGATAATAAGGTTGGTGATTTCCGTGAAAACCCATGACTTGACAAAAGGAAATATTTCCCTCCAGCTTCTTTCTTATTTACTGCCGCTTATTTTGTCCAATTATCTCACCCTGACCTACAATGCTGTCGATAGTGCCATTGTCGGCCGCTATATTGGGGATTTGGCTCTTGCAGCGGTGGGAACGAGCAATCCGCTCATGACGTTTTCACTTCTTTTTATCAATGGCATCTGCCTTGGTGCAAGCATCCTTATTGGTAAGGCCTATGGGGCAAAAGACAAGGAAGCCCTGCGCCGCCAGATAGTGAGCGGCCTTGCCGCAGGAGCCCTGGTGTCCCTTGCTCTTTCAGCCGTGCTGATTATGTTTGCGCGGCCCATCCTGCTTCTTCTTCAAGTCCCAGTGGCTATCTTAACGGAAGCAGCGCTCTACGTGAGGATCATCATGGTGGGGCTCTTTTTCCATTTTTGCTATGGCTATTTTTCAACGGTCCTAAGGGCCATGGGGGACAGTCAAACGACGCTCTTCATTCTCGCTGTAAGTGCGGGGCTCAATGTTCTTGGTGATTATCTTTTTGTTGTTGTTTTTGGCTGGGGCATCGTAGGTGCTGCCGCAAGCACGGTCCTTTGCGAATTGCTCTCATCCTTGTTCTGTTTGCCTTTTCTTGCAAGTTTTATGGGTAAACTTGCGATCAAGCAGCATCTTGCCGTTGAGTGGACCATAGTAAAAAAAATCTTTTCTTTCAGTATGGTGAGCGCCCTGCAGCAGTCTTCCCTGCAGATTGGCAAACTGGGCACCCAAGCGATTGTGAACACGCTTGGTACGACCGTCATTGCCGCCTACAGCGTCAGCAGCCGGTTTGAAGATTATGCCATGGTGCCTTTATCGACGATAGCCTATGCCATGACCACCTTCATTGCCCAGAATATCGGAGCGGGTACGTCCGCACGGGTGCGCAGGAGTATTTTTGCAAGTCTTTCCTTTTCCCTTATCTATGTGTTGGCCTTTGCTGGGGTGATGTATGGCGCAAGTGGACGGATCTTGGGCCTTTTTACACAAGAGCTGGCCATTATCCGATTGGGAGAGGCTTATCTCCTTACCATGAGCTGGATCTATTTGCTGTGCGCCCTGACGAATGTGATGCAGGGATTTTTCAGGGGAATGGGTGAGCTATCCACAACCCTTTACAGCAGTGTTGTTAATATTAGTGTCCGCGTCGCAAGCTGCGCCATTCTTGCATTTTATTTTTCTGTGGGCTTTCTTTCCGTTGCCTATGCCATGCTGATTGGCTGGATTGCCATGACTTGTTATGAGCTGCCTAAGATGATATCTTTTCTTCGCGGAAAGGAAAAGGGGAAAACGTAATGCACCCTTTCCTGTACCATAACGCCCGTAAAGTTCTGGCAAGTGGAGCGGAATAATGAAAGCATAAACATGCGAAAAGATAGGCAAGACGTAAAGTGAGTCCTGCTTTTTGTACTTCTTGTATCCTAAAATGGTAAATGGAATCCAGATATTGCAAGGAATCCGGATAGTGCCTTATACTAGGGGAGACTTACGAAAAAATGACAAGATGATACCTACCCTCTTTCAAGAAAGGAACTGACAATGGATCGACCCATTCCGCAAACTGGAGAATTTTGGCTCCTCAAAAACCAGCACCTTGCTAAGATTGTTGCCTGCCCTGTGGAGATGGTGCAAAACGGCACGCTTTGCTGTGTTTATATGGACTACAACAACCCGAACCGTCTGATGGCAGACGAATTGGAAGCCTTTATGGAAAGCGCCCATAGGCTGTATGAGTCATAAGTTGAAGGACTGGCTGTAAGACCAAGGCACCTATGTTGCTTGATATAAGGAATCCCCTTTGTACTATGTAAGAAGGGTGCATGTAAGAAAAAAGAAAGAATTTTTATTATGCGTTTTTACGTATTCCTTCCACCGGTTCGTGGCTGTTTGAATGGCTTCGCTGCAGGCGTAACGTGTCTGGAGAGAGCTGATTGTGATATCAAGATTGGCATCTTCCGGGAAGGTTTCCTGCTCGGATGCCAGACTGATAACTTTTGCAAAATTGCCTTTCGGGGAACCTTTACCAAGGTAATGCCTTTTTACCCATTTAAGAAATGGTTGGGGTTCATTTTTCCATATGTTACAGCATAGAAAAGAGTTTCCCCCTCTTGACGGCATGGCTCAAACCTCTCGAGTTTCTGTGCTTCGCGGAACTGGTTGTCAAAAATGTAAATGCCTGTCGTGGACATTGCATTTTGCTTCATCCCATAGCTTGAAAGCATTTGTGTTTCTTCATTTGTCCCTGGAGGATAAATGTAGCAGCGAATCCATTCCTGACTTTTTGCTGATCTGCGGCAGGTAATTTTCAGTAAAGTGAAGATCCTTTGCCTCCTGCATTTCTATGACTTCTTTTAAGTTTGAGAGTTTATAAGGAGAAAAAGCCCTCCTGTTCCTACTAGTTGGTAGGGGTGGGAGGTTTTTTGTATGGGGATGCACTTTCAATTTTTTTCCCTCACGGTCTTTTTTTCATTTACCTTTTTCGAATATGGCCCAGATTGGTCCAGATGCTAGGAAAAACGCGAGAGCGGAAGGGCGACGCCGTACAAAGATTTCCCGGTATTACGTATCTGGGTTGATACGAAAAATAGTGCTGCTTTTTTATTCTTTTATTCCATTTGCTTTTTACAAATTCGGTTCCGATGGGTTCAGATACGAAGCGCTCTCGGCCTCAGCGACGAGGCATACGGTTTGTGTACGTCGAGGAGATTGAGGTCGCGGGCGACAAAGTAGATGGGCCTATGGGACGAATTTGTAAAAAGCTCCCGCTTTGATGAGCTGGGCGCGGGAGTGACGACACGTGGTTAGGAGGGGGAGCGCCCAGGCGTAAGGTATCCCCAATCAGGAACGAAACATGGTACGAATCGTCATGCCTCCATTACTTCCATAGATTTTTCATAGTGTAATGGAGGCACGTCATTGTAGTGAATCAGAGCGATCTTTGATCTGAACAAATCCAGTCCAATTGACTGCCCCCGCATCACCTTTCCCCAGTGCTGCAATAAAATAAATAACGTGAACGGGGCATGGATGATGGAATCAGAGTGGAAAAAAAGATGAGCAGTATTATGCGGTTTATCGTAGGAAAATCGTTTTTCCTATCATCCAAAGATCATGATACGACAGTACTGGCCTCTAACGTTGAAAGGCGCGCCCCGTTCCGGTGAAAAAAGGGAAAGGACAGAAGATTTTTTGGGCCGCACGCCCTCTTGAGGAGGCAGCAAAAAAGGACGCAAGCGACAAACGCTTACGTCCTTAGGGTTAGAGGTTATTGATGACCCAGGTCAGGATTTTGTTCCCCCATTCCAGGAGGGTCTCGTTTTGTTTCAGCTGGTCCACGATTTCCTTGGTGTTGTTTCCGTTCTGGACTTTTTCAAGGAGCTGCTGGGTCTTTGCCTGCAGTTCATCCTGATGTTCCAATAGGGAGCGGAGGACTTTGCCGGCAACCGGTTTTTCCAAGATTGTCTGCATTTTTTGGGCGGCGTCCTCGACTTTTTTGGCGTCTTCCGGCGTAATTTCCTTGGTCCCCTTCGTCCCCGATGCCTGCGGCAGTTGGTTCAAGATGACTTTGGCTTCTGGGACTTCTTCGGCAATCTTGTTTTTGACGGCTTCATAGAGGGCGGCGTCCGTTCCTGGGGTGGGGGTGTTTTCTTTTTTCGTCATACCTTCCCCTTTGAGGATCTTGGTGTAGTACCATTTGAGGTTCATGATTTCCTCGAGCTTCCAGCCTTTTTTGTCTTTGCGCAGGCGCAGGACGAGGATGTCATCGCTCTTACTGGCATCATTTTTCATCTTGACATTGACCAGGGCTTCGTCTTTTTGCGTCTTCACGTCCTTGATCTCGGTCAGGGTAAGGTCTCCCAGGTTGACCTTGAGGGCCCGCTCGGGATGGGTCTTTTGGTAGGAGTCAGTCCAGTCACCGGTCAGGATGCCGTTATCGATGACTTCTTTCATGTGCTTGATGAATTCGGGCTTGTCTTCTTCCGTGAATTCGCTGTCTGGATTGAGCTCCCACTCGGCATCGCGGATGGCGTCGGTGCTCTTTGAAAGCAGGCCGTCCATATCAACTTTTTGGTGGACCGTTACGGCGTCATGCTGCTGGACCGCTTTTTGAATCTGTTTGACCGTATACTGCGGCGTCTGGGTGTAGTAGAAGAAGTACCAACTCAAGGCACCAATCAGGACGAGGAGGGCGGCCCCTATTTTTTCATAGCGGTGCCGTTTTTTCTTTCGTTCCTGTTCCTGCGCCTTCGTCAGCGTTTCCTGGATGCTGGGTCTGCCGCTGCGGGCCGCTTCGTATTCTTCCATATAGCGGTCATTCATATTTGCCATCGTGTTCACTCACTTTCCTACATTAAAATCACGTTCCTCATTATAGCAGGTTTCTGCCAAAGAAACCGTAAAAATCCATTTTTTTTGTAAAATCTTATCTCTCTTTTTTAAGGCGAGTGGGAAAATTGACAGGACAGGTGATTTGTGAAAAAATGGCCCTAATAAGGTCGGTTAAATACCAATCAGAGGAAGGGTGGCAATTTAGATGGATGGACATACACGACGCGAAAATCTCAGGCAGCGGCTGCAGGGAGCCAAAACGCCGATTTCAGGGGCGGTCCTTGCCGCTGCCTTTCAAGTGAGCCGTCAGGTCATTGTGCAAGATATCGCGCTTCTGCGCGCCCAGGACGTGCCGGTCATTTCGACAAACCGGGGGTATCTCATCTTGGGAGAGGCGTGCCGCGTGCATCGCTTCAAGGTCCGTCACGACCTGTCACGGATGGAAGAGGAACTCAATATCTTCGTTGATGCAGGAGCTACGGTCCGCAACGTGACCATCGATCATCCTGTCTATGGGACGCTGGAAGGAAAACTCAATCTATCGAGCCGGCGGGATGTGCAGCGTTTCATGAAAGCCATCCGGGCCCATCCGGAAGCCCCCTTGTCCAATATCGCTGGCGGCGTCCATTACCATACCGTGGAAGCTCCCAGTAGGGAGGCCCTCAATGAGATTAAAGAGGCCCTAGAGGCGGCGGGCTTTTTGGTTAAGTAAAGGCTTGCAAAATTTTGTAAAACGTCTATAATGGCATTTTGGTACTTAAAGAAAAAAGGAGATAATTATATGAATATTGGTTGCCGCATCATCAAGGACTTTACGCGTCCGCCAAAGGAACTTGTCCGCCAATTCTATGATCTTGCTACGTCCGATCTGGACGATACGATGAGCCGTTTTGGGGCTGTTGATCACAGCATTACGCCTCTTAAGAAATATACCCGTTCTGTCGTGGGAACGGCCTTTACCATCCGTCTGCCCCATGGGGACAACCTGCTTTTTCGCGCCGCAATCCAGTATACGAAACGGGGCGATGTTGTTGTCATCGATGCTGGTGGGTTCGCAGACCGCGCCGTGGCAGGCGAAGTGACGGCCAAATACTGCAAAGCTCGCGGCGTCAAGGGCCTTATCATCGATGGGGCAACCCGTGACTCGGCGGCCCTTGCTGAAATGGACGATTTTCTCGTCTTTACCAAAGGCGTCAGCCCTAACGGACCATTCTTTAACGGACCGGGGGAAGTCAACGTGCCGATTGTTGTCGGGGGACAGATTGTGTATCCTGGTGATATCGTTGTTGCCGATTCGGACGGGATTGTCTTTATTCGTCCGGACCAGGCCGAACAGGTCCTGGAACAGTCAAAGAAGATTACGGCCCGGGACCAGGCCAACCTACGCCAACTCGAAGAAACGGGATCCTGCAACCAGGATTGGGTCTATGAAAAATTAAAGGCCTTGAATTGTGAGTTTGTAGATATGGCCGATCATTCGGAAAAGTAAAGGCGTCAGCCTAAAGAGCAAACTGATTTGATGCCAAGGCTGCCGAGCGAAAAGGCAGTAGGACCGTATGATCGAAAGATCAATTCGACGCCCTCCCGTAGGGCGGTTTGGCGCCATACACTACGGTCTTTTAAGGCACTCGTTGGCACATGTTACGCCGGACCCAAACCGTCCCCTGACGGGGAAACGGATCCGAAATGATTCGCTTTCAAACATGTTCTTCGGCTTTTCGCCATCGCTCCAAAGCAGCCTCAGAACTTGGTCGAATCTGCCTCGCTAATCGCTCGCAAGGAAACGTCAACGGCATTCCTCATCTACCACCACAACCGGGAAACTATGTTGATAAATGTTTATGGAAATTTCCGCACAATATGAGTGGCAATATATTTTTTAGCGGGTCCGTCGTACACGAAGACGATTCTTTTACCTCCGCAGCCGCAAGGGATTTATACGGGTGCGGCTGTAAGGGATAAAAGGGGGCGCTCTCTGCTGTTTCACATCAGAAGAACGGCCTTTCCGGCAGAGGAAACTCCGACTGCTCCTATCGTCGTTGCCCTATGAGTAAGCTTTCTGCACGAATTTTTCAGCATAAGAGAAAACGAAAAATTCGGCGACTCACTTAACCACCCTGCGGAATCTCTTGCATCGCTTTTTCTAAGGCACATGGAAGCTCGTAAATTGATCGGCGATGCGCTTACCGTCTTACCAAGACGGAGCGATGCGTTGCATCAAGTTCTAAAGGAAAAGATTGGACGCAGGTCGTACCAGATGCTGTTGTGATCCCTATATTTCCAAAAGAACAGCTTCTCACAAAAGCTAAATAAAAACCAAAAGCCCAAAATCGAACCGCTGTCTACGTTCGATTTTGGGCTTTTCTTATGGTTTTTACCTTACAATCTTTCGCTTTACGGCCTTTTGCTTTGGACACGGTGAAAGCCGTTCCGCCTTACCAAGGCGGGAGTATCCACCAAGCAATCTTGTTTGCAGGACGTGTGATCGAAAAATCAATTTGGCGCTGGACTCACAGTGTTTTTCCTCACGGTCTTCATCAACTCAGCCCTCCGTTTTATGAGCAGAGCAACACTTATTCCTCCCCCACCAGATTACTGAAATACTCGATCTTTCCGCTCAATACTTCATCATAAAAATCCTGTTTGAGGTCGATATATTCAATGGCGGCCTGGATTTCGCTATGCTTTTTGATGAGGATGGCCCGTTTTTTCATGAGCATTTCTTTTCGTTCTGGGATGGTGGACTGGCCTTTTAGGCACAGGGCGAGGTATTCCTTCATTTCCTCGATGGACATGTCGCAGTTTTTGAGGCATGTGAGGCTCTTGATCCAGGAAATGTCCTTGTCGTTAAAGACGCGGCGGTTCCTGGCATCCCGTTTGACGCCGGGAACAAGGCCGATGTTGCAGTAAAATTTTAGGGTTTCATAGGCAAGGCCCGTTTGCTCACAGGCTTCTTTCATGGGGTAAAGTCTTCCTGTGTTGACGACTTTTTCAATATGAAGTTTCTCTTTGATTTCTTTATCCATTGTGTTTCCTCCTTCTAGGGGTATCGGATGCTTTGCGGTATTAATTACCGAAAAAGAAACACATGACGAGCTTCGGTTATTATATATAAAATGCCGCTAAATAGCAAATTGTTTTTCTTTGAAAAAAGTATTGACAGGTAGTTGCTCCCGGATGATACAGTGGGGCCATCGAATGGAAACCATGACAGCCATCCTAATGGAAATGAGGTGTTTTTATGAATTGGAAAATCATTGGCATGACCCTTGGTCTTTTTGGCATCCTAGGTGGGAGCGGTTTTGCAGCAGCTGGGTCCAGCCGCAGTGATGTGGCGGAGAGAAACTACAAAACCGCCATGGCAGAGCAGTCGCTCGGTCTTGAGAAGACCGATCCAGAACTTGAGGCTATGATGAAGGGCTATATTTATGGAGATATTATGGAACAGGCCCGTCTCACGCGGCGGGAACAGCACCTTGTGACCATAGCAACCCTCACGGCAAGCGGGGCACAAGACTTACTTGAAAAGAATGTCCGCGGCGCCTTGACTGACGGTGTGACGCCCCTTGACGTGCGCGAGGCCATTTACCATCTGGCGCCCTATATTGGCTTTCCTAAGGTGCTGACAGCTATGGAACGCGTAAACCGCGTCTTTAAGGAAGAAGGGGTGAAACTGCCCCTTGAAAACCAGGCCGCAACGACGGATGGAGACCGCCTTGAAAAGGGCCTTGCCTTCCAGGTTGCAACTTATGGCGAGCGCATCGTGACTATGCGCAAAAACACGCCAGCTAACCAAAAACATCTGCAGGATGACCTGTCGGCCTTTTGTTTTGGCGATATTTACACGCGCAGAAGTTTGGATCTTAAGACACGGGAAATGCTCACGGTCGCAGCGATCGGCACCCTTGGCAATGACGAACCGCAGTTTAAATCCCATGTGCGGGGCTATCTTGCGGCAGGAGCTACGGAAGACGAAGTAATCGGCGTGCTCACGGTCCTCAACCCCTATGTCGGTTTCCCGCGGACCCTCAATAACCTGCGGGCTGCAAACGAAGCCTTTCCTAAAAAATAAAGGAGCGAATGAATCAATATGAAAGTTTTACTTGTAAACGGTTCTCCCCATAAAAATGGCTGCACCCATACAGCCCTTGGCCTTGTGGCTGATGTCCTCCACGAAGAGGGAATTGAAACGGAGGAATTTTGGATCGGCATCAAACCCATTGGTGGCTGCATCGCCTGTCATCAGTGTGACAAGCGTCATGACTGCGTTTTTGATGACGCCGTGAATGTATTCCGCAAAAAGGCCTTAGAGGCAGACGGCTTTCTTTTTGGGTCGCCCGTCCACTATGCGGCTCTTGCGGGGAATATGAAGACGTTTCTCGACCGGGCTTTTTATTCTGAGGCACGGGGAAACGGCAACAAAGCATTTTACCTCAAACCGGCCGCAGCCGTCATCAGTGCCCGCAGGGCGGGGACCACGGCGGCCTTTGACGAGATGAACAAGTACTTTGCCATCCAAGAAATGCCCATTGTCTCGAGCCGCTATTGGAACCAGGTCCATGGCACGACGGCGGAAGAAGTCCTTAAGGATAAGGAAGGGGTCTGGACCCTGCACGTATTGGGCCGCAATATGGCCTATCTCCTGAAAGCCATGGAGCTTGCAAAAAAGGCCAATCTTGCCCAGCCCAAAAAAGAGCCGGCCGCCTTCATGAACTTTATCCACGGAGAGGAGGCGTGAGAATGCGAAAGAATTTCCTAAAAAAAGCAGGTCTCCTGTCATTTTGTGCAGCCCTTATCATGAATGTGGGAACGACTTTTGCTGCACCGACGGACGTCGCTGTTGTACAAAAAGCACTGGAAGAGGAAAAGGCGGCGGCCTTTCCTGTCGGCGTCTACAATGCCCGCAATGTGGACCACTTTACGGGGGATAGCTACGTAGCCCCCTTATCAAGCATAGGGCCTATGGCGGCCGCCGTGACTTTTTATGACGGCGCCCGCACACATTGGCACGTCCACCATGGGTCCTGCCAGATCCTTCTGGGAACGGCAGGGGAGGGCTATTACCAGATCTGGGGTGAAAAGCCGCAGAAACTGCTCCCTGGAAAGAGTGTCACCATCCCCGAAGGCGTCAAGCATTGGCATGGTGCCGCATCTCATCACACCTTTCAGCATGTGGCTGTGATGGAACGGAAGGAAGGGGTGTCGACGGAGTGGTTTGAGGCGGTCGTACATCCTGATATCGAATGAGTTTGACGGTGTACCCGTCAAACGGCTAAGGCGGAAGGCAAAATAATTAGGGCCTTCCTTGGCTAAGGCCACCGGAGGCGGCTGGTGAAAAGACCGTAAGTTCGGCCCCAAACGTCCTTTCGTCGAAGGGTGGGAACGAACTTAATCCGCCCTCAAACATGTTTCTCGGACTTCCGCTTCGCTCCAAAAGCGTCCTTCGAGACTCCGGGCGAATAAGCCTTGCTGTCGCTTGCAAGGATACGTTCGCTTTGCGTCCTCGTCCACCACCAAAACCAGGAAATTTTAATGATATATGCTTGTAAAATTTTCCTGGTTTTGGTCCCTCGCCCCTGAAAACACGTTTCTTGTCATCCCAAGGAAAATAATCCGAAGAGCGATACCCCTGTGCTTCGGACTAGTCACGCCTTTTGGTTCTTTTGCATTCTGGTCTTTTCCCTTACAGCCGCCTTTTATAGGACCAGGCAGCTGCCAAAGTACCGGATCCGCATTTGAGTACATATAGCCGGCGTCCATTATAAACTTAGCAGACACTTGTTATGCGTTTGACAACGCAGATGGGTTGATATGGACCGTAGGCAAAAAAGGTTTCTTCTGCAATCCGAAAATATTCTTAGGAGTGGCCCGCCCGACGACGGCATTTTTTTGGGGTGACTTTAAAATGAATTTGTGTTACGTGACTTCTTACGATAGGTCATGTCCCCATTACTATCAAGAAAATCTTTTTTCAGTAATGGGGACACCTAACTCCATCGAATCGGAGCAATTTCTGCTCCAAGTAAAAAAGAAAGGAACCAACCATGTCCAATAACCCCAAACAACCTCTTATCATTGCTGAACAAGGCAGTTTTGCCATCGGCGGATCGACGCTGAAACATGACGGCGTTTTCCGCACGGACCATTTTCTTGAACCAGAAGGACAGATTGCCTATGGGGACCATGCCTATGCCTTTTACCAGGTACCCGTGGACGCGCGTCCCTATCCGCTCATTTTTCAGCACGGCGGCGCTCAGTGCAAACGGACATGGGAAACGACGCCTGATGGCCGCGAAGGCTTTCAGACCCTTTTTTTGCGCAAGGGTTACACGACGGTCCTCATCGACCAGCCCCGCATGGGGAAAGCCGGTCTTGCCTTAAAAGCGGATGACGGGCGCAATCCTTATGCAAAAAATCCTCTGTATGCCGATAAGACGATGTACATGCTTTGTCGCTGCGGCATTTTTGACGGGGATACGCCCGTCCCCTACGAAGATTCGGCCATGGCTGGCGACGCTGAGACGTATAACCAGTTCCAGCGCTCTTGGACGCCGTACGAAGGCGAACTTGATGACGATGTGAGTGCCAATGCCATGGCCGCACTCCTTGAAAAGATGGGACCGTCCATCCTCGTGACCCATTCCATGGGCGGCACCATTGGCTGGCGCACCCCCTTCCGCACGGATAAGGTCAAGGCCATTATCGCTTTTGAACCGGGTGGATCGCCCTTTATTTTTCCTGAAGGGGAAGTACCGGAACCCGTGCCGACTCTCTATGATCCCGTTAAGGCCCAGGCCATGGGCGTTCCCCTTGAGTCCTTCCTTGCCCTGACGAAGCTTCCCATGATCCTTTTTTATGGTGACCACATTTCGGATGGCACGACTGATGAAATTGGACCCGATAAGTGGCGCAGCGAATTCATGATGGCAAAAGAATTTGTGTCCTGCGTCAACCGACACGGCGGGATGGCGGAAATCGTCCATCTGCCCGACCTTGGCATCAAGGGCAATACCCATTTCCTCATGGCCGATAAAAACAATGAAGTCATTGCAGGTCTCATGGCGGACTGGCTTTCTGCCAAGGGCCTTTCCTAAGGAGGTTTTATCATGCAAGTCTTACAGCAGATGCTGATTTTTGTCATCATTATGGTCGTCGGCGCTTGGGCACGGAAAAAGAATATCCTGACGCCGGATAATCAGGGCCAGATTACGCAGCTTGTCCTGCAGGTTGCTTATCCGGCCATCATCCTTTCCGGTGTGACCGGAGATGGGCCCCATATGGAAGGCGGTGCCCTTCTTTATGCTTTTGGTGTCGTCGTTGTCATGCTGGCCCTCTTGATGCTCGCAGCCTTCCTCATTCCGAGGATCCTTCATTATGGCAAAGCGGAAAAAGGCATCGTGAACGTCATGGTCGTCTTTACGAACATCGGCTTCATGGGCGTTCCCATGGTGGATGCTATTTATGGAAAGGAGGCGCTCATTTATATGACGGTTCTTCTCATTCCCTTCAACCTGCTCTTTTTCTCCTATGTCATTGAAACCATCAAGGGCGGTGGTGGCGCCAAGGAACCTTTTCGCTGGAAGAACCTCGTTAATCCGGGCATGATATCCTGCGTCCTTGCCATTGTTATCTATCTGTCCGGCATCAAACTGCCCTATATCCTTACCAGTTCTATCCGTATGGTGGGGAGCATGACGGGCCCTCTTGCCATGATGCTCCTGGGTTCCTTCCTCCTTGATACGGACTGGAAGAGCCTCATCAATCAGAAGATTATTGCTTTTACCATCCTCAAAATGCTTGTTCTCCCCATTGTTGTGACGCTTATCTTGAAACAGTTCGTTGATAACACCTACCTACTTGCGGTTTCGATGGCCGCCCTTGCTACGCCGTCGGGCAATGTCATTCCTCTTTTGGCCAATCTCTACAATAAAGAAGGCTATCCTGTTTCAGTCCAAGGTGTTGCGGTAACAACGGCCGCTGCGGTCATCACTATGCCGGTAGTTGCTCTTGTCACCGGACTTGGCTGAAGGCTGTAAAAAAAGAATGGTAAGGATAAAAAAATACTTGACCGGTATTTACTACCGAATAGTAGAATAAAGTCATAAAGAGAAGAACCGATGAAAACCCTATCATCATAAGACCTTAAGGAGGAATAGTCCATGAAACAGAATCTTTTGGCGGCGCTCGTCCTTTCCCTTGCTCTTACGGCCTCTGCAGAAGCTTTCCATAACCCTGTGATGCTTGCGGATCAGGGAAGTTTTACGGCAGGGGGGACGATCGTGACGGCACCGGGAACGCTCGATAACAGTAAGCCTCTTGATCCTTCCGGTCAGACCCTTCACGGTGATCACGCCTATGTGTTCTATCAAAAGCCTGTGAAGGCCAAAAAGAATGCGATTGTGTTCCTTCATGGGGCCGGTCAGTCCGGCAAGACCTGGGAAACAACGCCTGATGGGCGGGATGGTTTCCAAAATATCTTCCTTGAAAAAGGGTATGCCACCTACGTTGTGGATCAACCCCGCCGCGGCCGAGCTGGTCAGTCAACGACGGGAGGAACCGTATCAAAGATACCCATGGAGCAGCTTTGGTATGATAACTTCCGCATTGGCCTCTATCCGAATTATTATCCCGGTGTCGACGTCAGGTGGGACGAAGCGGCACGGGAAGAGTTCTTCCGCAGCATGACTCCCAACACGGGTGCTTTTGATGAACAGGTCATCAGCGACGCTATGGCAAAGGTCTTTGAAAGAAGCGGTGACGGCGTCCTTGTGACCCACTCCCAGGGAGGCGGTCCTGGTTGGTGGACGGCCATCAAAAGTGATCATGTGAAAGGCATCATTGCCCTTGAACCGGGAAGCGGCTTCATCTTCCCCGAAGGCGAAGTACCCGCTCCTATGGAAACGTCAAGTCCTTTCGGCGCCCTTAAAGGGACGGCCGTGAAGCTTTCGGACTTTGAAAAACTAACGAAGAGACCCATTCTCGTCGTCTACGGCGACAATATCCCGACGGAACGGACGGAGGCATGGAACCTTGATAACTGGCGCGTCCGTCTTGCCATGGCAAAGCTGTGGGTCGACGCGGTCAACCATCACGGCGGCAAGGCAACGCTCCTTCACCTGCCGGAAAAAGGCATCAAGGGCAACACACACTTTCTCATGAGCGATACGAATAATGAAGCCATTGCGGATATCCTGGAAGACTGGATGAAAGCAAATGGGCTTGCTAGATAAGGAGGCATGACAAGCATGCAGAAAGCATTTTCCTTTAAAAATCTCATGCGCCACGTTTTCGCTGTTGTGACGCTGACGAGCCTCTTTCTTGTGAGTACGGGCTGCAGCAGCCAAGCGGCGCAGACGGAGCCCGTAAAAGAGACAAAGCCGGCCGCAGCCGCAATGGCGGATAAGAGCGGAAAGACCCTCGTCGTCTATTTTTCCGCAACAGGTCACACGAAAAAGGTCGCTGAGACCATTGCCAAAGAAACGGGCGCTGACCTTTTTGAAATCAAACCGGAACAGCCCTATACGCTAAATGATTTGAACTACAATGACAAAAACAGCCGTGTTCAGAAAGAACACAATAATCCGTCCCTGCGCCCGGATTATGTAGGCGACGCAAAGGACTGGGCCAAATACGACCGCGTCTTCATCGGTTTCCCGCATTGGTGGCGTCAGGCACCTCATGTGGTCTACACCTTTGTAGAAAAGCATGACTTTACAGGTAAGACGGTCATTCCTTTTGCCACGAGCATGTCTACACCAATGGGGGACAGCGGTACAAATCTTGAAAAGGCAGCGGGTACGGGCAAATGGCTTGAAGGTCATCGCTTTGAAGGAAACGTGCTCAGCCAGGATGTCATCAGCTGGGTGAAATCCCTGAAATAAACCATGAAAAATTGTCAAAGACCCCGGACTGGAGCCCTTTGGTCCGGGGTTTTCCATGAAAAACAAGGAAACAAGAAAAAAGAAAGGTGACAATCATGAATAGTTTCGTGTTTCAAAATTCTACGAAAGTCTATTTTGGAAACGATAGTGTCTCCACTTATCTGCCGGGCCTGCTCGCTCAATACGGCCCCAAGGTCATGCTGACCTACGGTGGGGGCAGCATCAAGAAAACGGGTATCTATGAAGAAATCATGGGATATCTTAAGACAGCCGGCAAGACCGTTGTCGAATTTTCCGGCATCCGCAGCAACCCGACCTATGCCAAGGTCCTTGAAGGGGCAGCCCTTGCTAAAAAAGAAAAGGTGGACCTCATTCTGGCTGTAGGCGGCGGCAGCGTCATGGACTGCTCCAAAGCCATTTCTCTTGGTGCCGTCTATGATGGGGACCTGTGGGACGCGTATTGGGCCCATGCTGGTAAGATCGAAACAAAACCCATTCCCCTTGGCATTGTCCTTACCGTATCGGGGACGGGAAGTGAAACGAACGGCGGCAGCGTCATTACAAACGAATCCCTCAAAGTGAAGACGGGCCGCGACTATCCGGAACTGAACGTCCAATTTGCCATCTTGAACCCCAAATATACGGAAACAGTGCCGAAATTCCAGTTCATCTCCGGTGCTTTTGACAGCCTCTCCCATATGATGGAAATCTATTTCAGTGAACCTAATGACAATAACGTGTCTGACGTCATGAACGAAGCCCTTATGAGAAGCGCTGTCGATAATATCCGAGCCATCCTTGTGGATCCTCACGACGAAGGAGCCCGCAGTAACCTTGTATGGCTTGCGACTATGGCGGAAAACCGGATCCTCAAACTGGGAAAGAAGACGGACTTCCAGTGCCACATCCTGGAACACAGCCTGGGCGCCTATACCTTCTGCAACCACGGCGCTGGTCTTGCCGTACTGCATCCCGTCTACTACCGTCATATCGTAAAGGATGGGACCAAAAAGTTTGCCCGTTTTGCTGAAAAAGTCTTTGACATCGACCCTAGTGAAGGCGACGAACTGACGCGCGCCCAAAAAGGCATCGAGGCCCTGACCGCTTTTATCAAGGAAATCGGCCTTCCAACGAGACTGCGCGACATGAACATCGACCATGCCGTCCTTGTTGACGTTGCCGCTGGCTGCGTTGCTTCGCCCGGCAGCTTCCGGCAGCTGGGTAAGGAAGAAATCAGAGAAATCTTTGAGGAGGCGTATTAAAGAAAGGCGGCCTATAACTGTGAGGTTAAAGCTGTGAGTTATGAGTAAAAAAATATGACCGGCTGAATACCGCAAAAAAGCTGTGCCAAGCGTCAGCTGGAAAAGATGTTGTGGTGCAGCTTGGCTCAGGCCGCCCGAGGTGGATGGGTTAAAGGCCTTAAGGCTGTCTAAAGCCTGCGGATCTTGCTCTAAAAGTCAAAACCATAGGCTTAATCATCGTCCCATAAAGTCGTACGACTAAAGAAAATCGCCCAGATTGACGCAGGACTTCTGCCAGTAGATAAGAAACCCCTAGTGTGCAAAACTGACAGAAATAAAGCGCTTGATCATGAGCGGTTTTCTTTAGCTGCATGACCGATTGGGCGAATCATGAAAAAAGAAGTCTGGTTTAACTGGAGCAGATCGGCGCCATCCATGCGTCGAGTAAAAATAAAGGAGGTTTTTATGCAATCTTCAAAATGGGTATCGTTACTTGTTCTTTCTGCTTTGCTTTCATCGGCTCCGACTTTTGCCAGAGCTGCTGCACCGACGCTTGCTGCCGAAAAAGCGGCTGCTCGCGTTCAAGCATCCCTTTCCCAAAAAGACCAGACTTTTCAGGCGGGACCCGGAATTGCCGTGACGGAGACGGACGCGGGCCGCGTACAAGGATTCATCAAAAATGGGATCTATTCTTATTATGGCATTCCCTATGCGGAAGCCACGCAACGCTTTGAGGCTGCAAAACCAGTGAAGCCGTGGCGCGGGATCCGTATGGCAACGCAGGTCGGCCCCATTTCACCTCAGGCCCAAGGCAATTTTCCCAATGGGGAGTGGGGGGAACCGGGCCGCAGTTTTACCATGGATAATAACTGCTTGAACCTCAACGTGTGGACACCAAACCTCACGGATGGGAAAAAGCGCCCCGTCATGGTTTGGCTCCATGGCGGCGGTTTTGAAGCCGGTTCTTCCCTGGAGTCACCCGCTTATGACGGCGCCAACCTCAGCCGTCGCGGTGATGTGGTTGTTGTTTCCGTGAATCACCGCTTGAACCTTGCCGGTCATTTCAACCTTGAAAAATATGGCCCCCAGTATAAGGATTCGGCCAACATTGGAATCGTAGACCTTGTGGATGCCCTCAAATGGGTGAAACATAACATTGCCTCCTTTGGCGGCGACCCGCAAAACGTCACCATCTTTGGTGAATCCGGCGGCGGTGCCAAGGTGCTCACCCTCATGACTGCTCCGAGTGCAAAAGGGCTCTTCCAAAAAGGCATCGTGGAAAGCGGCGCCGTCGAGTCCATGGGCCCCTACGTCATGAGCAAAGAGCAGAGTGAAAAAGTGACGGATCTTACTTTGAAAGAGCTGGGTGTGACAAAGGACAATCTCGAACGCCTGCAGACGATTCCTTATGAAACGCTTGCCGCAGCCTCGCGTAAAGCCCTTAAGACCGTGGGCACCGAATATAAGGTTCCTCAGGCCCTCGGGACAGGCTACGGTCTTAGCTGGGAACCTGTCGTCGATGGGGATTTCCTTCCCACCAACCCTGTAACGGAAACAGGCTTTGCCGAAGCGGGCCGCAAGGTGCCGCTGCTCATTGGGACCAACTTGACGGAATGGACAGGGTTCCAGGATATTGTAGACGCTACGGACCGTCAGTATGACAATAAAAATACCTGGACGGATGCTGAAGTAGAAAAGCGCCTCAAACAGGCCTACGGCGATAAGAAAGACGTCGTCGTGAGCGAATTTCTAAAGGCGTATCCCAATAAGAAAAAGGCCGATGCCCTTTATATCGATACCCTGATCCGCCAGCCAATCTTGAAGATTATGCGCCGTAAGGCCGCACAAGGCGGAGCTCCGGTCTACGCCTATCTTTTCAGTTGGGAATCGCCGCTTATGGGTGGGACGTACATGTCCTATCATACGGCGGAAATCCCCTTTGTCTTCCATAATGTGGACCGCATGCTGAGCCGTACTGGCGGAAGCAAGGAAGCACATATCCTGGAAGACCGCATGAGTGACGCTTGGGTCCATTTTGCCCGCTATGGGACGCCGCAGACGGATGCCCTGCCGAAGTGGGACGCGTATACGAAGGACAGCGGCGCCACCATGATTTTTGACAACAAGATCCGCCTTGCCCGTCACCATGACGAAGCCCTTTTGAAGCTTCTTGATCCGGGTTATACATATTAAGAAGAGAGAGTGTGGGGTTGGAGTAAAAAGTGCTCTGATTCTCCACTGCAGCGTGCCTCCATTGCTTAATTCTATACGAATGCAATGGGAGAAAATACGGACGCATAGAAACCTGTGGCTGTGAGAATTTTGTCAGTGGAAGTGAGGGCTCCTCACAATTGGACGGACCCCGCTGAACCGAATTGATAAAAAGCAAATGGGAGAAAGACCACAAGGTAAAAGATTATAAAGCAAGCCCAAAACCGAACATAGACGCAGGTTCGGTTTTGGGCTCTTGGTTTTTATTTGGATTTTGTAAGAGGCTGCTTCTTTGAAATGGGAAGATAACGATAGCGCTTAGAACAATCCCCATCTTTTTTTTGCCTCTGAGCTCGATACGCGAACTTCCATCTGCCTTAGAAAAAGCGAAACAAGAGATCGTGCAGGGCGGTTAAGTGAGTCGCCGAATTTTTCGTTTTCTCTTATGCTGAAAAATTTGTGCAGAAAGCTTACTCAGAGGGCAGCGACGATAGGAGCATTCGGAGTTTCCTCTGCCGGAAAGGCCGGTCTTCTGGTGTGGAACAGCAGAGAGTGAGCCTTTTTATCCCCTACAGCTGTACCCGTATAAATCCATTGCGGTCGCAGAGATAGGGGAACCGTTTTCGTGTACGACGGGGCCGCTAACATAATTTATTGGCACTCATGTTGTGTGGAAATTTCCATAAGCGTTTATCATTACCATTTTCCGGTTTCGGTGGTGGATGAGGACGCACAGCGACGTTTCATTACGAACGGTAGTGAGGACCATTTGCCCGAAGTTTCGAAGGACGCTTTTGGAGCGAGAACGAAATGTCGCAGGCACATGTTTCCGGGCAAATCTTTTCGAACCCGCTCCCCCGTCAGGGGACGGTTTGGGTTCGCGTCTGCACGGTTTTCCCTTTGCTCGGTAGGTACGGGATTGTGCTTCGGAGAAGACTGCATGAAAGCTGCTTGCTGTTTTTAGCATTACAGCCGATGTTTTTTTATCCGGTACAATCTACCGATATAAGGATTTCGTAGGCTTCCAAGAATATCCGATAAATACTTAATTATTCCATTCTAAAAAATTCCAGATATTTTTTAGAAAAACTATTGACAGGTAGCAACTACCGAATAGTAAAGTGGAACCATCAAGGCAATCGGTGCTTTTCAATCCTTTTTATAGGATGCGCATCGGTGTTTTTCCATCGTATCAGGTAAGATAAGGAGTGATTATTTATGAAGGTAAAGAAAATGGCTGCAGCAGCCCTCGTCCTTTCCAGTGTCATGGCCCTTGGGGCCGTGGGGTATGCCGCCCCCGCCGCTGATTCCGTAAAAGATATCAAAAATAACGGCATTACTTTTTATGGCGGAGCCAATCTTGTGGAGATTCCCTTAAAGGATATCAAGAGCCCTAACAAGAATCCTTTTGGCCTTGTTTATCAAGGGGCGATTACGAAGAATGAAAACGGCAAGGTCAATATCCACCCCGTCCGCTATACCCTCAATGGCAACACCATAGCTGCGAATATCTATACGCCGGCAGGTTACGACAAGACGAGCGGAAAGAAATATCCGGCCATCGTCGTGGCTCATCCAAATGGCGGCGTCAAGGAACAGGTGGCAGGCCTTTATGCCCAGAAACTTGCGGAAGAAGGCTATATCACCATTACAGCCGATGCTTCCTTCCAAGGTGCCAGCGGCGGTACGCCCCATATGCTCGACAATCCTGCCTTCCGCACGGAAGATATCCACGGCATGGTTGACGTGATTGCGTCCTATCCTGGCGTCGATGACAGCCGCATCGGTGCCCTTGGTATCTGCGGCGGCGGTGGCTACACCTTGAAGGCAACCCAGACGGATAAGCGCGTCAAGGCGGTAGCAACGCTTTCCATGTTCAACTCCGGCATCGTTCGCCGCAATGGCTTTTTGAACAGCGGCCGTGACACAATCCAAAAGCGGCTCCTTGAATCGAGTCAGCAGCGCGCCGCCGAAGCAAAGGGTGCGGCCATCAAACGCACCGCGGGCATGGAAACCCAGGATATCCCTGAAGAAGAACTGAAGAAGATGCCGACCCTTTACAGCGAAGGCTACATCTATTATGGGAAGACCCATCGTCATCCTAACTCTACCTTCCAGTACACGGTTCGCAGCAACCTCGACCTCTTTACCTTTGATGCGGCAGACAATATGGACCTGATCAACCAGCCGCTCCTCATGATTGCCGGTGACAAGGCTGATACGCTCTACATGACGCAGGACGCCTTCAAGAAGGCGACGGGCACGAATAACAAGGAACTCTACCTCGTCAAAGGGGCTACCCACATCCAGACCTATTGGGTTCCGAAATACGTCAATGAAATCGAAGGCAAATTGGCTTCCTTCTACAAAGCCAATCTTTAAGGAGTGAAATCTCATGGAACGAGTATGGTTCATTACGGGAGCAAGCCGCGGGTTTGGCCGTGCCTTTACGGAAGAAGCGGTGAAACGGGGCGATAAGGTTATTGCCACCGTGCGCCGCGTTCCCCATGATGACATTTTCAAACATCCTTCCGTCCTCACCGTGGTCATGGACGTGACGAAGACGGACGAAGTGGAAAAGGCCATCAAGGATGGGATGGATTGTTTTGGCCGCATCGATGTCCTCATCAATAACGCAGGCTTTGGCTTCAGCGGGGCTTTTGAAGAAACGACGGACGAAGACCTGCGGAACCTTTTTGAAACGGATTACTTTGGCGTCGTAAACGTTACGCGCCGCGTCATTCCCCTCATGAGAAAGGCGGGGAAGGGCGTCATCCTGAACGTTTCAAGCCAAGGCGGGCTCATGGGCTTTAGCGGGAGCAGCGCGTATTGCGCCGCAAAATTCGCCGTCGTCGGTCTGTCCGATGTCTTGCGGGCAGAGCTTGGCGAATTTGGCATTGCTGTGTCTGCTGTTTGCCCGGGTTCTTTCCGGACTGATTTCAGAAGCAAGCATTCCTTTAGGAATCCTTCTGCAAGGCTTGATGCCTACAAGGACAGCAGCGCCCATAAAGCCGCAAAGTTCCTTGCGGAAAATACCTACACCCAGACAGGCAATCCGCAAAAGGCCGCCCAGTTCCTCCTAGATATGGTGGAAAAGGGGAATCTGCCGCCGCGTATCCTCATTGGCGCTGCCTGCTGCCGGGCTATGAAAGCACGCTATGAGGCGGAACTAAAAGACATTGCGTCTTATGAAGCGGCTGCGTCGAAGACGGATTTTGAAGAATAATTGAATGAAATGAAAAGGCAGTGAGAGCAGTTGCTCTGCTGCCTTTTGCATGAAAAGGAGACGATACCACTATGCAGACTTGGCTTATTACAGGCTGTTCCTCCGGCCTTGGACGGGGCTTTGCGAAAGCCGTCCTTAAAAGCGGGGACCAGGTGATTGTGACGGCGCGCCGCGTCGAAACCTTGAAAGACTTGGTGGATGCCTATCCAGAGCAAGCCCTTGCCCTGTCCCTTGACGTTACGAAGGAAGAAGACATCAAAAATGCCGTAGAAAAAGGCTTGGAGCGCTTTGGCACCATCGACGTCCTCATCAATAACGCCGGCTATGGCTACCGCGCTGCCGTGGAAGAAGGCGTTCCAAAAGAAGTGGACCAGCTCTTCCAGACGAATCTTTTCGGACCCATTGCCCTTATAAAAGCCGTCCTTCCCATCATGCGGAAGAACCATTGCGAACGTTTCGTCCATCGCCGCTTTGGGCGCAGCCTTGGGATCCGGCTACTATGCCGCCACAAAAAGCGCCTTGGAATCCATCTCGGAAGCCCTTTACGGGGAAACGAAGGACCTGGGAATCCATGTCATGATCATTGAACCCGGTGCCTTCCGTACGAAATTTGCCGGCACGTCCCTTAAGGAATCGAGCGTGGAACTGGGGGACTACGAAAAGACGGCCGGTACGCGCCGCATCCGCAACGACCATACTGATGGCACGCAGCAGGGCGATCCTGATGAAGCGGGCCGCGTCCTTGTGGACCTTGTCCACAGCGGGAAGATGCCCCTGCGCCTCCTCCTCGGAAGCGATGCCCAGGCTTACGGCAAATCGCGGCTTACGGCTCGCCTTGATGAATATAAGGCATGGGAAGTAACCAGCAACAGAACAGACTTTAAGGAGTAATCACCATGAGCATTTTATTTATTAACGGCAGTCCTAACAAAAAAGGCAACACGGCACGCCTTGCAGCGGCCCTGCTGGGGAGCCGTGACTATGAAACCCTGAACCTGACGGATTATCGCATCAACGTCTATGGCCAGCGCCTTGCCGGCGATCAATTTGATGAAGTCATGGCAAAGATCAAAGCCGCCGATACCATTGTCATCGGTTCGCCGCTTTATTGGCATAACATCTGCGGCAGCGTGCGCACCCTCTTGGATCGCTTCTACGGCCCCGTTGCAAGCGGCAGCCTGCGTGGCAAGACCCTGTACTTCCTCTTCCAGGGTGCGGCGCCGGAACAATGGATGCTCGACGCAGGCAAATTCACCATGCAGCGCTTTGCTAAGCTCTATGGGCTTTCCTGGGGCGGTATGGCGACGACGGAGGGGGAAGCGCGGGCGCTATTTAAATAAGTCGGAGCAAAGATTGCTCCGATGATAAGAAGGGCGCACCCGCAGAAAGCCGAAGAACATGTTTCCGGGTAAATCTTTTCAGACCCGTTCTCCCGTCAGGGTCGGTTTGGGTCCGCATCCTCCAGCCGCTTCAAGGTCTTGAAAGATCAAAGGCCCGGTCTTATGCTGTATGATTTCTCGCCATATGGGCCTATTCCGTTTTCTTAAAGTGGGCAGTCACAAGTTCTTTAAAACAATGGACCAATGGATTTGCTGTCTTACGATGAACCAAAAGGGCCGTCATAGAGGGATGATCGAGTTCAAGGGGAATTTTTTTCATAAGGCCTTTTTGCAGTTCCTCATGAACCACAAATTCGGGGAGAAAGGCGACCCCGAGGTTGCTTAAAATACATTGCTTGATGGCTTCCAGACTCCAGACATCCATTTCTTGGGAGAGCGCAATGCCTTTTTCGCGTAGATATTCCCGAAAATAGGTTAAGTAGAGGGCCTGTTTGTCATTGATCAGCAAACATTGCTCTTTTGTTTGTCCCTTCGTCATAAAATCACTGTCTTGCGGGGAAAGAAGCGGGGAAGCAACAAGGACCAGAGGATAAGTGACAAGGGGCGTTGTCTCAAAGGGTGAGGGATAGGCGGCGACATCGTAATGAAGGGCAAGATCAGCTTCCCCATGCCTCATGCTGTCATAAATGGCAAAGCAGTTTTTGACATGGAGGGAGAGCCGAACATGGGGCGCTTTTTTTCGAAAGCGTTCCAGTACGGGCTGTAAGTGGTAGGTCAGAAGGGATTCGGGAAGGAGCACGGTCAACTGTCCTTCCAGGCGCTGGCTCCCAGCATGGGCGACGAGCTGGTCGGCAGAATGGAGGACCTGATCTACGTAGGGCTTTAGGGAAATCCCAGCAGACGTCAGGCGTTGTTCGTGGCCGCGGCGCTCAAAAAGGGAAACGCCCAGCTCTTTTTCCAGTTGTTTCATTTGGAAGGTAATCGTGGATGGGGCGTAGGACAGGACTTGTGCTGCCTTTTGAAAGCTGCCTGCCTGGATGATGGTTTCAAAAGTGTGTAGCTGTTTGATATCCATAAAAACCTCTTAATTCAAAAATATTAAATTTTATATTTTATAAATTCAGTTTGATTGAATTACCATGATTTCTTATAATACCCTATGAAACATCACGTGACAAGAGGGGGGAAACCTGCATGAAATTTGACACTAAAATCAAGATTGTTTTGTGGGAGGGCCTTAAACCTTGGCAAGCACTCAATGTAACCGCTTTTCTCATGAGCGGGATTGCCGGGACGCAGGAAATCATCGGTAAGCCCTACGTCGATGCTGAGGGTCATCAGTACTTGCCCATGTCCCAGCAACCCATCATGATTCATGGCGCGTCAAAAGAGCAGCTGCAGGAACTGCTTCAAAAAGGTCTGTTTTCAGAGGGCCTTGCCGTATCCATTTATACAGAAGAGTTATTTGAGACCTTTGACGATGAAGCTAACCGGGCTTCGGTTGCGGGGTATCAGGCACAAGAGCTCAATCTTGTTGGTATTGGCCTGCGTGGCAAAAAAAATAAAGTGGACCGGTTGACAAAGGGCCTTCCTCTTCATGAGTGATCTTTGTATAAGGAGTTCGCCCTGTTTTCGTCATAAGGACCTTCCACGAAAAAAAACCACCGTTTCAGGGCCCTTGGCCCCGTAAACGGTGGGGTGCATGTTTTGACAGTTTTTTGCCCGATGGGAAAGGGTCCGTGTCAAGAAACCGTAACGGGATGGCATGCCTTGTGAAGGGAGGGGATTATCTATGGAGTGCCCTTGGCCTATGCTTTGAAAAAAGGTTGGAACGGGCTTCCTTAAGAACCTTTTCCCAATCATTCCGACTAGAGAAAGAAATAGGGCCCCTCAAGTTCACAGGAGTCCCATAACATGCTGCAGGAGGAGACTGACAAGGGTGATGCCAATCCAGCAGCAGGCACCGAGGAAAATCGGCTTACCGCCTTTCTTGACGAGGTCCACAAGGTTTGTGTTGAGCCCAATGGCAGCCATGGCAAGAACGATGAGAAACTTGCTAAGGGTCTTCATAGGTCCAAAGACAGCTCCCGAAATGCCCAAATGAATGCTTACGGTCGTGACGACAGAAGCAAGGACAAAGTAAAGGATGAACATAGGAAATACGCTTTTGGCGCTTACGGCGCGGCCTTCGCCCGCCCCACAACGGGAACGGTTCCAGGCCAAAAAGAGCGTAATGGGGATGATGGCAAGGGTCCGGGTGAGTTTCACCGTGACGGCCTTATCAAGGGTCTGGGTTCCTAGGTTCCACATGCTGTCCCAGGTTGCGGCCGTTGCCGTTACAGACGACGTGTCGTTGACCGCCGTACCGGCAAAGATGCCGAAAGCTTCGCCGCTCAAGGTATCCATATCGAGCGCCGTTCCAAGGAGAGGAAACAAAATCGCGGCAAGGACGTTAAAGAAGAAAATCGTCGAAATGGCTTGGGCCACTTCATCATCCGTTGCCTCGATGACTGGCGCTGTCGCTGCAATGGCGGACCCGCCGCAGATGGATGAACCGACGCCGATAAGGGTGGCCTTGTTGACGTCAATGTTCATGGCCTTTTGCAGTCCGTAAGCGATGATAAGCGACGTTGCAATGGTGCAGATGATGATAGGAAGGCTCTGCCAGCCTGTTGCGAGGATGACAGAGAGATTCAGGCCAAAACCCAAAAAGACCACAGCCGTCTGCAGGATGTATTTGGATGTAAAGGAAATCCCGCTTTTGACCTTTGTCCGGTCCTTGAGGAACTGGCCGGCGACCATGCCGAGAAGGATGGAGATGATAGGCCCGCCAATGATGGGAAAGGTTTTCCCCAAAAACCAGGACGGCAGGGCAATGACAAGGCAGAGTGCGATGCCTGGAAGTTTCGATGGATTCATGATGATTGCCTCCTCATATTGCAGCAATAAGCGCCGCTCCGATTGAATTCGGTATCATTCTACACAGATTTTATGATAAAATAAAATTATCTTTTATTATTAATCGATAAGGAAATTTTATGGAGGACTCATGTTAGACCACCGAATGGAAACTTTTCTTACGGTCTGCGAGACCATGAACTTCACTAAGGCCGCGGCAAAGCTTCATATTACGCAGCCTGCTGTGTCGCAGCATATCCGCTATTTGGAAGCGGCCTATGACATACCTCTTTTCCACTATAAGGAAAGGAAGCTTATGTTGACGCCTGAAGGGGCCCTCTTATATAAGGCAGGCCTAGCCATGCGAAATGATGATCGGGAGCTCCGTCAACGCCTGCACCATGCTCGCGCGGCGTCGCAGCCCATCCATTTTGGCGTGACCAAGACCATCGGCGAATATGTCGTAGCGCCGCCCCTTTCCCGGTTCATCCGCCGCCATCCTGACGCGGCCATGACCATGAAGATTGCCAATACGGAAGAGCTCATCCGCGGCCTTGAAGAAGGGGATATCCAGTTTGCCCTTGTGGAAGGTTATTTCGATTCCGAGGAATTTGAAGCCCTGCGCTACGATACGGTGGCCTTTGTGCCCGTTACAAGCGCACGGCATGAGTTCCCAAAAGTTCCGGAAAAGCTGGAGGACCTTCTCACAGAGCGTCTCATCCTCCGCGAACCGGGAAGCGGCACCAGACGTCTTTTGGAAAACCAGCTCGCCCTCATGGGGCGGCAGATCAGCGACTTTTCGCGGCGCATTGAAATTGGCGGCATGCACGCCATATTGCAGCTTCTCGAAGAAGATATGGGTGTGTCTTTTTTGTACGAATCGGCCGCTGAAGGCCCTATCCGTGAAGGTCGGCTCATGCGCATCGACCTTGTGGACTTTTCCGTCACCCATGACTTCACCTTCATTTGGGAAAAAGGCAGCCTTTTTGGCGAGACTTATCGGGGATGGTGCAGGGAGATGATGGATGAATGAAATCAGCCAATTTGGGCTGACCTCATTCGAGGGCTGTGAGTTATGAGTAAAATATAACGGTCTTAAAAAAATGAATAGAGTGCGGTGATGAAAAGGTCAGCATAAAGACCGGAAGGCGCGGACCCAAACTGCCCCCCTAACGGGGGAAGGGGACAAATGATTCGCCCGGAGACGTATCCCATCGTTCTTCCGCTGGCGCTGCAAAGCGGGCTTGGGACTCGGGCGGTCCTCACGTTTGCAAGGAAACGTTGCTGCGCATCCTCATCTACCACCAAAAGGGTATGCTTGCCTCATTTTATGAGGCAAGCATACCCTTTCGGTTCCCCGTCTTGGCAAAGGCGGATCGACTCTACGAGTTGAACTCAGAGGAAAAATGTGAACGCAGGTCTACCAGATGCTGTCGTGATCTTTCCATTTCAAAGAACCCGCCTCTTACAAAATCCAAATAAAAACCAAGAGCCCAAAACCGAACCTCTGTCTACGTTCGGTTTTGGGCTCTTGGTTTTTTACCTTACAATATTCTGCCTTGGAAACGGCGAAAGCCGACCCCCATTGCCAAGGCGGTAAGTCTATCGCCGATTGATTTGCAAGCCGTAAAATGTACTAAAACGGCGAAGCGAGAAATCGTGCAGAGGACTTATCCAGGGAACGCTCCAATGTAAGACTGCGGAACACAGAGCTCTTTTATCTCTTACATCCGCCTAACGTAGTATCAGGCAGATGCTAAAAGCAGCGGATACGTGTTCGTGTACGACGAAGTTTCGAATAGACTTTCTTAGTAGGGGTGTAACTAGCAAACTTGTTTGCGGGAGTAGGTGGTGGATGAGGAGACCGGTTTGGCGCCCGGTCTCACAGTTTTTCCCTCACGGTTTAGCATCAAAGCGTTTTCGTCTTTCTCGCTTGACGACATGCACCGAAGGCGCGAGACAGCCTTTCCATTCTTTTAGCCAGCGTAAATTTTGCGCTGGCTAAAAATTACTTCTCATGTACCAGCTTTCCCGTCATCTTTTCTACGTCAACCCGCACGCCCTGCACGCGGCCGCGGGTGCGTTCCAAGATGGCGTCCACTTCTTTGACGGTAGGGTAGTACTTGAGGCCAATGAGGCGAGTCATGCGCAGGGTTTCTTTTTCGTCCTCGACAACCTTTGCGCGGCCAAAGATGATGACGCTCTTGACGTAGTACGCCCAGTCGCCATCTTCTTTATAGTCTTCGTCAAAAACAGTAAAGCATACTTTGCCGCTCTTTTTTATGGCGTCAATCTTATGACCTTCTTTGGCACCATGGAAATAGAGGGCATTTTCTTTTTCATCATAGACGTAGTTGATGGGAACGCCATAGGGATAGCCGTCATCACCGATGACAGAAAGGACGCCTCGTCTGCCGTTTTTGAGGGCTTCCTTACAGGCATCAAGGGGGAGAGCCTGTTTGAAGCGGCGCATGGATCGAATCACGGGAACCATCTCCTTTTTGGGTACTTTTTACCAGTATATCACGGCACTTCCCCTTCTTTCATCCTTTTTTGAAGTGTTCCGCGTCTTTTAGATGAACCAGATGGTCCCCTTCTTTGATGACACTTGATCCTGTCGGAATGAGGGTCTTGAGACCCCGCCGAATCAGCAGGATGCGCTGGCGGCTTGAAAGGGGAAGCGACTCCAGGGGTATGCCAATGAGGCGCGATCCGGCGGGAACCCGTTCTTCTTCAAGGGCCCATTCGCGGCTTGTAAAGCCGTGGGTTCCCAAAATCAGCGTGTCGCCGGCAGCGAGTCTGACTGCCCCCGTGGGGATGATGCCCTTTCCGTCACGGACAATCATGGCGACGATGAGGTCACCGGGGACATTGAGCTCTGCCAAGGTGCGCCCGTTCCAACCGCTGCGCTCGTCGACATGGACGTGACCAAAGGTGATATCCGTGTCTTCTTCGTAATCGGTAAAGGTCTTTTCTACGTCCGCCGCTGGATCAATCATGGCAAACTTTTTCGCCGCCCAGGGAAGCAGCGTTCCTTGAAAGGTGATGGAAAGGAGAACCATGCAGAAAATGAGGTTAAAGAGGTTCAGTGTCGTTTCCGCACCGGCCAAAATGGCTGATATGGCAAATACAATGGACGCGGCGCCGCGCAGGCCTGCCCAGCTCGTAAGAAGTATTTGGGAAAGGGGAGCTCCAAAGGGCCGCAGGAGAAGCGTCACAACAGCGGGCCGCACAATGAAGGTGAGACATACAGTCAGCACTAGGGCGGGCACAAAGACGCTGGGAAGCGTCACGGGCGTTACGACAAGGCCCAGCAAAAAGAAAATCATGACCTGGGCAACTTGGGTCAAGACATCAAAAAAGTGCACCAGATTCCGCTTTTGTGGCATGGGCGCGTTTCCTAGATGAATCCCGCAAAGATAGGTCCCCAGATAGCCATTGCCGCCAAGTATGGTAGGAACGGCGTAGGATAAAAGCATGACGGAAAGGAGAAATAGGGTTCGGGCCTCGCTGCCATCCAAGGCATTGCGCGAAAGAAGGCGAGCTGCGCCAAAGCCGAAGCAAAGGCCTGCGGCGGCGCCGATAATCATCTGTTTTCCCATGAGAAGGGGCAGGGAAAAATCCGACCCCGTCATGAGAGCAATGGCAGCCGCGGTCAGCATGAAGGCCATGGGATCGTTCGATCCTGACTCAATTTCCAAAAGGGAGTCTGTGTGGTATTTGAGGGAAAGACGGCTGCCGCGAAGGATGGAAAAGACCGATGCGGCGTCTGTAGAGGAAATGACGGCCCCAATAAGGAAACTTTCCGCAACCCCCAGGTCTAGGATGAAATGGGCGAGTGCGGCAAGCCCCAAGGCAGAAAGGACAACGCCGACCGTCGATAAAAGGACCGACGCCCTGAGAACGGGGCGTGCCGCTTTGAGGCTTGTCCCAAAGCCTCCATAGAACATGATGATGACAAGGGCACTGCTGCAGATGATGTCAACGGCTTGGTAATCATCGAAGGGAATGTGGAAGAGCCCGTTTTCGCCAAAGAGCATGCCCAAGGCAATGAATAGAAGCAGGGATGGCAGCGGCGTATGGCGCAGGGCCTTGCTGATGAGGAGGGATAAGAGAATTACCGATCCCGTAAGGAGAAGGGAGAGCGTCATGGGAACCGTCCTTTCTTTGACATGATACAAGATGGCCTTATTTTATCACAGGAATATGGAAAAAGTGTGAAGTAAGAGTTCCCATAATTTTTGCTGATTCATCGGCTGGATAAGTAGGAAAATAAGAAAATATTAGCCAGTATAGAATATTGCGAAATTATTGCATAAAGCGTTAAATAAAGTAAAAATCGCCATCTAGGATAAATTAATGAGTAAAAACTAAAAAAATAGATGACTTTGACTTTATAAGAATAAAACAAGTTGTTAAGAGAAAGAAGGGTTTATTTTCTGATGATAACATGATGTGATGAAAATATAAAATATATCCGGAATGGATCCGGGGAAAAATGGGAAAGGCCAGGGGAACGCTTCGTATCATCGGGGTGATTGGCCTTTTCTTTACCTGAAGAGGTTCAAAAGAGGAGGACAAGGTATGAACCGAATCTGCAAAATCATCTGGAGTCACGTTCGAAATGGCTATGTCGTTGTTTTCGAACTTGCCAAAGGGCGGGGCAAAGTGGCGGCTCAAAAGTTGGTACGCATCCTGACGGCGGCCGTGCTGGGTATGATCCTTGGCGGGGCGGCCTTGCCGGCCTATACAGCAACGCTAACGATGCTGGTTACGTCGGATCTGACACATCCCATTGCCGGACCTTGCTTCTTGCTTGGCCCAGATGGGCAGCCCGTCCAAATTACGGGAGATGGCAATGCAGAAAAGGCGCCCACCGTTGTCACCATGGGAAGCCTCAACGGCGTCAAGTTAAGGGGCAATCCCTTTGATGGCGCGGAAGTTCCATTGTGGGGCAGGTCAACTATACGGAAAACGCCAATTTAGCCCTGATCTACGGTGCCGCGAACAGGGTCACCCATTCCTATCGCGATGTCAAGGGCAGCGATGAAATTCTAAGACAAGCGCCTGTCCTTGCCCAAGCAGGAAAATGGGATGAATTGTCCCAGCTCCTGCAAAAAGCCATTCTCGAAAGCGGCGGCCAGGTTATGGTCATGGGTGGGGCCAATACAGTCGATAAAGGCTATCTGTCGTAGGTCATGGGCGTTGGCAACATTCTCACGGGGAACACGAATGAACTCAATGACAGCGCCACACAGATGAACTTCGTCGACGGGTTCTATAATACGGTCACAAATGGCTAGCACATCTATGTCCTGGGCAGCAAGAATACGGTGAAAAATGCTGTCGACGGCGACAATACCAAAGTAAATCATCCTCGTCTGCGCGTCACAGCCACAGACACGAGCTACGTCTGGAAACCGACCTTAGCCGCCGTCTCCGTCGGTGACCCCGATGCCAACGGAAAGATCAATACGCGCCGCATTACCTATGTCGCCGCCGGTTCTGCCGATACGGACGCCGTCAACGTGGCCCAGCTCACAGCCGCCACGGAGAAGGCTGGTACGTCCATCAGCCTCAAAGCAGGTGATGGCATCAAACTCGAAAACGATGGCAGCGGCAACTGGACCATCAGCACGAACTATAAGGATTCCGGTTCCGACAAAGTCACCTACGAAGAGAAGAACGACAATACGGCAGTACCGGATGCAGGCGGCACTGAAACGGGTAATACCGATACGGGGAATGCCGATGCGGGCAGCACTGGCACGGATATCAACGATACGGGAAAGGCCGTCGATGCCGGAAGACCCGCTGTCATTAAAACGAAACTCACAGCTGACGACAAAGGCGAAACGAAACTTGAAAAAGACGGCAAGCTTCGCATTATAAGAAGCGAAAATATTGCAACGGCCCGACAGCAATGTCAACGTCGCCCTCAAAGGCAACATCAGCGTCAGCAAAGTCAGCATCAAGAACGGCGGACCGACCATTTCCAACCCCGGCATCGATATGAATCACAACAAGATCACGAACGTCACCGATGGGGAAGTGAGCCCGACTTCGAAAGAGGCCATCAACGGCAGTCAGCTCTATGAAGCGACCAAAGAAGTTCGTGACGTCAGCAGCCGCGTCGAACGCCTTGATGACCGCGTCGATAAAGTCGGCGCTCATGCCGCAGCCCTTGCAGCCCTCCATCCCCTTGACTTTGATCGGGGCAACAAACTTGACCTTGCCGTTGGTACCGGCAGCTGCCGCGGCAACACGGCCCTTGCCATCGGTGCCTTCTATCGGTCTGATAACCGCACCTTACTGAGCCTCGGCGGATCGACGGGCGGCGAAAACATGTGGAACTTCGGAGTCTCCGTCAAACTCGGCCGCACCAGTCAGTACGAAGGCGTCAGCAAAGCCCAGCTCATTGCCGAAAACGAAGAACTGAAACGCAACGATACCCTCCTGGACCAAAAGATTCAGGAATTCATGAAGATTGTTGCAGAATTGCAGCAGAAAATGAAATGAAAGAAAAACAAAAAACAGAAGGACTGCCACACGAAAAAGAGAAAGCAATAAAAAAGAGCACCGCTCCGAACGCGTGTCAATTGTTCGGAGCGGTGTTCTCATTACGCACAGTTTCTTTAGGCTCGATGCAGGATGCATCGAACCGTCGCCGTTTGGTCTTTTGCCTTAAAAACGCCTTTGAAATGTTTTTCATCGACACGAAACGTGACCTCTACAACACATTTGCCGCATAGCGGCAATCCGCCCCCAGCCAGGACGATTTAGGAAGCAACGTTACGTTTTCCCTTCCGGTCTTTTTCCCATTTGCCTTTTCGAATATGGCTCCAGATTGGCCCAGATGCAAGGAAAAACGCGAAGCGGGCCGACGACGCCGTACTAGAAGTGGGTACTGCTAGGAGGCTCGCCGCGTTTGACAACGCGGATGGGTCGATAGGGACCGCAGGCGAGAAAGGTTTCTTCTGTCATCCGAAAAAATTCCTAGGAGCGGCCCGTCCGACGACGGTATTTTTTCGGGCGTCTTAGAAATGAAATTGTGGTACGCCACTTCTTACGAATCGTCATGCCTTCCTTGTTTTCAAAAGAATCTTTTCTCAAACAAGGAAGGCACGTAACTGCATCGACTCGGAGCGATTTTTGTTCCGAGTAAAAAGTAAGGGGGCCCGACGTCTCCAAACGAGCGGGAGCGAGGAGCATTTTTCGATGGGCCAAAACTGCTAATCGCAAGACACCGTCGAAGCGATTCGGCTGCAGGATCGTGTTATCGAAAAACTTGTTCGGCGCCCAGTCCCGCAGGGACACGGTTTGGCGCCGGAGTTGGGGATTTTTAGGGGTTTTTACTCATAACTCACAACGCAAAACTCACAACCATGATGAATCGGAGCAATTTTTTGCCTCGAGTAAAAAATAAGAGAGACAGTCTTTCCCAAACCCAAAATAACGCAAGCTCACGCTTGCGTTGTTATCCTCACCACGCCCCCGGCGTGGTGAGCGGATCCGGCCCGAACCGATTTGGCCCTTTTTCGCCTTCAATGAAGGAGATACGGATTGCAATATAAATGTTGACGAGGGGAACGATGCTCCAAAGGAGATACCAGCCGGATCTTCCAAGATCATGGGCACGGCGCACAGTGAACATGATTTGGTAGATCGAAACAGCGATGGTCAGGATGGCCCCAAAAAAGATGGGAAGCTCTGCGGGAATCTCCATGAAGATGGCCGCCATGATGTTGAGCACAATGCACAGCCCCGTACGGACCCAATAGCGCTTGCGGTTGAGGCGGCCTTCAATGGTGAGGTCGGCGCGCAGCATCTGCAGATAATCTTCCGCATTTTTGGGCTTCTGAGGGGACTGCGGTGTGGTAAAATGAGGAGAAACGGATTCCTCTTTTGATGTTTCCGTAACCGGCTGCTGTACAGGTGCTTGTTCCTCTGCCGTATGTGCTGTGGCTGCTTCCTGACGGGCGTCCGCGTTCAGCGCTGTTTCTTGGAGCACGGCGGCAGCAATCTTTGCGCCGCACTGGGGGCAGAATTTACTTGTCGGCGTCAGGGGAGCGCCGCACTGAGGACAAAAGTTTGCCATATGGATCCATCCTTTCTTAAAGGGAATTTATCAACAATGTCGCTGCCCTAAATCATAGCTTACAGAGGGAATCTCTGTCAATTCATGAGAAAAATGAGGTGCATTTTGTTTACACTGGAAACAAAAAGGCTCGTCTTGAGACCCTTAACAGAAAAGGACGAAATCAATCTCAAACGGACCTTACAGGACGAAAAAGCCATGTACGCCTATGAAGGCGCCTTTACGGACGAAGAAGTAACGGCCTGGCTTACGCGCCAGTTGGCACGGTACGAAAAATGGGGTTTTGGCCTTTATGCCGTCATCCTTAAAGAAACGGGCGCTTTCATCGGTCAGTGCGGCCTCACCTACCAGCCTTGGCGGGGTGGGGAGGTCCTTGAAGTGGGCTACCTCTTTGAGCGGTTCTATTGGCATCATGGGTATGCCACGGAAGCAGCCCGGGCCTTTATGGATTATGCCTTTAATAATCTTGGAGCGGACGAAGTGTCGTCCCTCATCCGCGATACCAACGAAGCCTCCATGAACGTTGCCCGCCGCAACGGCATGCATCCCGTGGATGAAGATGTGAAGGTGTATAAGAGGCTGAGGATGAGGCATGTGCGGTTTATGTGTTCGGCGCGATTTTTCTCCGAATAATAAGAAGGGAGCGTCAACAAAAGTCCGAGAAACATGGTTGAGGGCGAATTATTTCGGACCCGTTCCCCCGTCAGGGGGCGGTTTGGGTCCGGCGTTACGGTCTTTTAGCATCAAAGCACTTTCCGTCTTTCCCGCTTGACCGCCAGCACCATAGGTGTGAAATAGAAAAAGCTGAAGGCTCGTGATAGCTTGATGGCTTTTCTTGCCTTAGCCTACGGCTTCAACCTTTTTGAAAGAAGTGACATCCATGCTATATGCCTTTTCGGCCTTTTTGGCCTACTTCGTCAAAGGCCTCTGCGGATTTGCCAACACTCTGGTCTTTAGTTCCATTCTAAGTTTCTGGCAGGATAACATCTACATTACGCCCATTGACCTGCCTCTTAGTCTCATATCGAACCTGCTCCTCGTCTTTCATGATCACAAGGCTCTTTCCGTGAAAATCTGGGGCTCCGGGGCTTTTTTCATGATTCTTGGCATCATCCCTGGCACATTCTTTCTCAAGGCGGGTGATCCGGCTCTCATCAAGATTATCCTAGGCTTTCTTACCATGGGCCTTGCTCTTCAAATGCTTCTTAAGAAAAAATCCGCAGGCGGGGCAGGGAGCGCTCTTAGTCATGCGCTCATCGCTATCCTTGCAGGTTTTATCAGCGGTCTATTGGGCATCGGTGCCCTTATCAGCATCTATATGGCCCGTGTGACCAATTCCCTCGAAGCCTTTCGGGGCAATCTGTCGCTCCTTTTTATTATGACGAATCTTTTTCGATTTGCCATCTATATTCGGACGGGAATCCTGACGGCAGATACTTTCAATATCTCCCTCACCTTGGTTCCTTTCATGCTGGCCGGGCTTTTGGGCGGCACCATGCTTTCATCCCGTCTAGGCGGGACGCTCGTCCGACGCGTCATCATTTTCTTCCTGCTTCTTTCCGGTGTCGCCCTTGTGGTGACAAATCTCCACATATAACTGCTTTTCCAGTGGTTTACCTGCAGCAGGACCACCCTTGAAAAGACCTGCCTCATCATCGACTAGCACAGAATATGACGCCAGGCAGGCTAAAGGCATCATTACCTGTGCCGGCAGGGGAACAAAAATAATCCTTATGAGTGATCCCCATCAGATTGACCGGCCCTTCCTTGATGAGCGCGCCAATGGCCTGAGCTATGCCTCGGGAAAAATGAAGGAAAGCCCCTCTTTGCTTCCAGATCATCATGCTGGAAAGCGAGCGTGAACGGTCAAAGCTGGCCATGGAAGTGATAAGAAGATTGTGAAGTAAAGGACGCCAGAGGCGGCTGGTTAAGACGGAAAAGGGTGACTGCGAGTCTGCGGCTCTAGCGGTCAAGCAGTAAGGGGTAAAGCGGAAGGCGCAACGATAAGATGGCCGTCCTTGGCTGATGTCATCTGCGATGGCAGGATAAAAGACCGGGAGACTGTCAAACGAAAAATGGTAAGCAATAAAAAGGGAGCACCTCTCCGAACGCGTGTCAATTGTTCGGAGCAGTGCTCTCGTTATCTTTTCTTAGGTCTTTTGCTTTCGAATCTTTCGCTTTGGTAAGGCGGTAAGTCCATCGCCGATTTCTTTTTTACTTTCCATTAAGCGTGGGCCGAGCCTTGTTCCAGAATCAGATCGTTTTGCGCAACCGCGTCAAAGAAGGCTTTGACGACATCGGGATCAAAATAGATCCCGGAAAGGTCACGAATCCTTGTTGGCGTGACAGCGCTCTGCCACTGCCAGTTATGGGTGCAGGGCTTGCAGCGCCGATCATAATAGTCACAGACGGCAATGATGCGGGCCCCCAAGGGAATGTTCACCCCTTTGAGGCGTTTGGGATAACCGCTGCCATCCCAATGTTCATGATGATGGAGGACCATCTTCATGATGTGACCAAAGCCCGGGATATTTTCCATCATACTGGCGCCGGCCAGGCAGTGACGCCGGTACGCAGCCCGTTCTTTGACGTTGAAATAGGGATATTTGGCAAGAATGGTGTTCGGTACGGAAACCATGCCGATGTCGTGAAGGAGTGCTGCGGTTTTGATAGCAGCCACTTCCGACAGGGGAAGCCCCATCTTGATTGCGGTGCAGACAGCGTAGTTGGCAACCTGCTGGCTGTGGAGGAAGAGTCCTTTGTTTTTATGCTCCAGAAGCTTCAAAAAGAAGGATACGAGAGCGCTGGTGTCTTCAGTTGTTGGAAACTCCAAAAATTGGGGTATCGTCAGCATAGTAAAACGACCTTTACATATAAAATAGAAAAATAGGGGAAAAATGCCCCACCTTTTTTTTCTGCCAAAATCCTCTCGGGGCTTATAGTATACTATAAAAATTTGACCTTGAAAACACTCTGAAAAAAATTCGTGAAAAATGAATAAAAATACTTGCGTTTCCTTAACTTCCTCATTATAATAAATAAATATACAATTCAGGTCTGTGGTTGAAAGTCGATGCCAGTTGCAGGCAAAACGATCCACGTAAGCAGCGGAATCCGCTGTGAGCACGGTGCAGCTTAGAAGTAAGACCTGCCGCAAAATGCGAGAGGAGCAGTAGTGGGGAGCCGGAACGCTTAGGAGCGAACCTTCCAGCAGGCGAGTGTGGGGGCGAAGACCAGGTCAGCTGAATTGTATATTTATAAATAAGATGAGGGGTTGAGACGGATGAAAAGTTGGGTGAAAAAATTGGCCTTAACAGGCATTCTTGCTGCAGTGGTTGTAACCAGCCTTTCTGGGTGTGGAAATTCCGGCAGTAAGGATGCGGCACAACAAAAGAAGGAACTCATTGTAGGCACGGAACCTTCCTTTGCTCCTTTTGAATTCCCTGATGGGAAGGATGGGGAAATCACGGGCTTTGACATGGATCTTATCAAGGCCATGGCAAAGAAGCTGGGCTATGAAAAAGTGACCATTAAGGGCATGGGCTTTGATGCCCTCTTCCCGGCCATGAATGCCGGCCAGATTGATGTAGCCATGGCAGGTATGTCCATTACGGAAGAGCGAAAAAAACAGTTTCTCTTCACCGATCCCTACTATGAATCCGGTCTCATGACCATTGTTCGTAAGGATAATACGGTTATCCATTCCCTTGCTGATCTGAAAGGTAAACGCATTGGTGTCCAGCTAGGCACTACGGGCGCCCAGGAAGCCGAAAAGATTGAAGGTGCCAAGGTCACGAATTTTGACACGTCGGACCTTGCTTGCCTGGAACTTAAAAACGGCAATGTGGACGCCGTTATCAGTGACCTGCCGGTACTGGAGTATTTCCTTAAAAAGGGCGGCGCTTCCTACGCAAAGACCGTTGGAACCCCGAAAAAGGGTGATTTTTACGGAATCGCGGCACCTAAGGGGAAAAAGGAGCTCATTGATGGACTCAATAAAGCCCTCAAGGAACTGAAGGATTCCGGCGAGTATCAAAAGATCCATGACAAATGGTTTGGCGCAGAAACGAAATAAGATGGGAAAGAAAGGATGAAAACCATGAAAAAAAGTCTGAAGATGATGTGCCTCCTCGCAGCGCTTATTTTGGGTGTGGCTGGCTGCGGCGGCAATGCGGCCAAAGATGACAAAAAGGCAGCCGCGCCCCAAAAGAAGGAACTTGTCGTCGGGACGGCCCCTTCTTTTGCCCCCTTTGAGTTCCCCAGCGAAGAAGCGGATAAACCGACAGGGTTTGATATGGAACTCATAGAAGCCATTGGTAAGAAGATGGGCTATGAAAAAGTGACCATCAAGGGCATGGGCTTTGATGCCTTGATTCCTGCCATGAATGCCGGCAATATTGATGTAATCATTTCCGGTATGTCTATTACGGACGCACGGAAAAAACAGGTCCTTTTTACAGATCCCTATTATGAATCGGGACTGATGGTCATCGTCAAGAAAGACAACAATGAAATCAAGTCCTTTGATGATCTGAAAGGCAAACGCATCGGTGTCCAGCTAGGCACAACGGGCGCCCAGGAAGCTGAAAAGATTGAAGGCGCCAAAGTTACGAATTTTGATACGTCGGATCTTGCCTGCATCGAACTCAAAAATGGCAACGTTGATGCTGTCATCAGTGATCTGCCCGTGCTTCAGTACTTCCTGAAACAGAAAGGGTCCAGCTATGCCAAAGCCGTTGGCACGCCGAAAAAAGGCGACTTTTACGGCATTGCAGCTCCGAAGGACAAGAAAGACCTTGTGGACGGCATAAATAAAGCCCTGAAGGAACTGAAAGACTCCGGTGAATACAAGAAAATCTATACCAAATGGTTTGGTGAAATGAAATAAGTGAGAACGCCCCTGCCGAATAATCGGCAGGGGCGTTCTATGTGTATAGGAGGCTGTCAGGCTGAAAACTTATGGATGGCAATCAATGAAAAACGTAAAGAACACCGATCCGAACACCTGTCAATCGTTCAGAGCGGTTCGCTTTTCTTATTAAGGTTTGATGCAGAATGAGCAAATCGTTGCCGCAGTTTTTTGCTTTAGGGAGGCGAAAACCGATCCGCCTTACCAAGGCGATTTCGAAACGCTTCGTCATCTTTTCCCTTTCGTTTTTTCCCTTGACGCTTATCCTCCCCGGTCATAGACGCCGCAGCCTGCGCCTTGCTGTTAGCTTAGGCTGCTTTTTTTTTAATCTCCCATTGTATAAAAATTCATTCAGATGTATAATGTCATATGCTTCTTAAAAATATCAAGTCTATCTGGAGGAACAGCCATGAAAAAACGTACCGTACTTGTTGGAATGTTAGCCGCTTTGACGATGTTTGCTGCCGGCTGCGGAGGTAAGGATGCAGCTAAGGAATCCAAGGTCCTTCGTGCAGGCACGGAACCGACCTTTGCCCCTTTTGAATTCCAGGAAAAGGATTCCAAGGATTTCACGGGCTTTGATATGGATCTGATCCGCGCCATTGGCAAGCAAATGGGCCGTGATGTGGAAATTAAGAATATGGGCTTTGATGCCCTGATTCCGGCCATCAATTCGGGCAATATCGATGTTGTAGCTTCTGGCATGAGCATTACGGAAGAACGTAAAAAAGCCGTGACTTTCTCCGATCCGTATTATACGTCCGGTCTTGCTATCATTGTCAGAAATGATGAAAACAACATCAAGAGCCTGAAGGACCTTGAAGGCAAAACGATTTCCGTCCAGATTGGGACGACGGGTGCCGATAAGGCCGCTTCCGTACCGGGCGCCAAGGTCAAGACCTTCAACACGAATGCGGAAGTCTTCCTTGAACTCAACAATAAGAATGCCGATGCGGTCGTCATTGACCGTCCTGTTGGGGCTTACTTCCTGACGAAGGAAGGCAAGGGCCAGGATAAGATTGTCGGTGAAACGATGGATGCTGAACCGTATGGATTTGCCGTCAAGAAGGACAGCAAACTGGCTGGCGAAATCAATAAAGCCCTGGGCGAACTGAAGAAAAACGGCGAATACGATAAGATTTACAAGAAATGGTTCGGCGAAGCGCCAAAAGAAAAATAATGGCAGAGTAAGGATTGGTGGGTATGGATCTAGAAATTATTACGTCGTCCTTTCCCCTGCTTTTGGCAGGGGCGGGCGTAACCATTGAAATTACAGCACTGAGCGTTGGTTTTGGCATGGCCATCGGAATTGTCATTTCCCTCATCCGCATGACGGGTATCCGCCTCCTGCGGATCTTGGGCAATGTATATGTCGATTTCCTACGCGGGACGCCGCTTCTTGTGCAGATCTTCCTTGTTTACTTTGCCTTGCCGGCACTCATCCATCATCAGGTGGATGCCTTTTTTGCCGCGGTCTTTGCGTGCTCCATCAACAGTGGGGCGTATGTTGCGGAAATTTTCCGCGGCGGCATTGAATCCATTGACAGAGGGCAGATGGAAGCGGGCCGCAGTTTGGGCATGAACTGGTGGCAGACCATGCGGTTTGTCATCCTGCCCCAGGCCTTTAAGCGGATCATTCCGCCCCTTGGCAATGAATTCATCGCCATGCTGAAGGATTCGTCCTTGGTCTCCGTCATTGGTTTTGAGGAACTGACCCGCCGCGGCCAGCTCATTATTGCCAGGACCTATGCCTCTTTTGAAATCTGGCTGTCCGTCGCGTTTATCTACCTCATTATGACATTTGCTGTGGCTCGTCTCGTAGGGCTTCTGGAAAGGCGGTATAAGAAAAATGAAAAATGATCTCATCAAGATTACCGGCCTTCGGAAAAGCTATGGCAAGAACGAGGTCCTAAAGGGCATCGACATCAATATCAAGGAAGAGGAAGTGGTCGTTGTCATCGGCCCTTCAGGCGGCGGCAAGAGTACATTCCTGCGCTGCATCAACTATCTGGAAGTGCCTACAGGCGGCGAAATTGTCTTTGATGGCATTCCTCTTAATGGCGAGGCTAACATCAACGAAGTCCGCAAGGAAATCGGCATGGTTTTCCAGCGCTTCAATCTTTTCCCGCATATGACGGTCATGGAAAACTTGATCCTTGCGCCGATGAAGGTGCGCCACGCCTCGCGGGAAGAAGCGATGGAAAAGGCCGAGATGTATCTTAAAAAGGTTGGGCTCCTTGACAAGGCCGCTGCTTATCCTGATTCTCTATCCGGCGGTCAGCAGCAGCGCGTTGCCATTGCCCGTGCACTTTGCATGAACCCCAAAGCCATGCTCTTTGATGAACCGACAAGCGCCCTTGACCCGGAAATGATCAAGGAAGTCCTGGACGTCATGAAAGACCTTGCTGAAGGAGGGATGACCATGGTCGTTGTGACCCATGAAATGGGCTTTGCCCGGGAAGTGGGGGACCGCGTGATTTTCCTTGACCAAGGCGTCATCCAGGAAGAAGCGAATCCACAGGATTTTTTCTCCCATCCAAAAAGCGAAAGGGCGCAGCTCTTTTTGTCAAAAATCCTGTAAGGAAACAAATCCAGCCGGCCAACAATTAAAAAATGTTTCAGTTATTACTGGGGAAGCCCGATGGAATCGGAGCTTCCTCTTTGTTACATTTTTTAAAAATTTTTCAAGAATTTTAGAGGAATTTCGCTTCATTTGTAGAAATAGGATAATAAGAACGAACAGGAAACATCCTGTGAGTTAGGAGGTAATCATTATGACAGTTAGAGTTCGTGGTAAGAATCTTGAAGTAACGCCTGCATTGAAAGATTATGTGGAAAAAAAGGTTGAAACCATTACGAAGCAGTTCAAGACTGTTGGTGAAATCACGGCCGTCATGAGAATTGAACGCAATAAGCACATTGTGGAAATCACGGTTCCTGCAAGCGGTATCGTCCTCCGCGCCCAGGAAGGCAGCGAAAACATGTATGCTTCCATTGATAATTGTGTGGAAAAAATCGAGCGCCAGATCCATAAATATAAAACCCGTCTCATGAAGCGGAAATACAATAATTTCCGTGATGCCGCGGTTCCGTCGGTTCCTGGTGACGTAGAGGAAGCTTCAGCTGACGGCGAATTCAAGGTCGCTCGCACCAAGACCTATGCGATGCGTCCCATGAATGTGCAGGAAGCCATCATGCAGATGAACATGCTGAACCACGACTTCTTCGTCTTCTTCAATGACGAAACGGAATCCATGGCCGTTGTGTACCGCCGTAAAGCCGGTGACTATGGTCTCATCAATCCGGAACTTGTCTAATCAAAAAAACATGCCGCTTTCGGGCGGCATGTTTTTTTTTAGGAGCTGTTTTAACTAGCCCAAAAATCGGGCTGGATTGATGAAGAAGGGGCGCCTCACATCCGCTGCCAAATCTGAGAAATCATAAACTGGATCCACGCTGATGCCCGGTTTAGGGCTCTGGAATTGTATTTGACTTTTATAAGAAGACAATCTTTTTGAAATATAGAAATCACAATAGCGGCAAGATCGTCCCGCTTTCGTGTTTTCCTGTTGTACTCGATGTGCGGTATCAATCCGACTTACCAAGACGATTTGCAATCGTTTTGTCATGTTTTTGCCTTCCGGTCTTTTATTCCATTTGCTTTTTACAAATTCCGGTCAGATGGTTCCCGTTGCGAAGAGCTCATGTTTTCATCGACGACGTAAGTTACTTATCTAATGCGGTTGGTTAAAGCCTTCGCGTTTTCTTTCAATTCTCCTTTTTGAATAGGGGACTCAGGCAAATCATGCTTCCTCTAAAGAAAACGAAATAATACCAAGACGGGCTCGCCCAAAGACTCCATTTTTTCGGATGATTTAGGAATGAAAATGCAGTACGTGATTTCTTACGAATCGGCATGCTCCCATTGCGATCGAACGAATCTTTCTCAAGCAATGGGAGCACGTCACTGCATCAAATTGGCACGATTTGCGCACCGAGTAAAAAAGAAGGCAGGGGGCTTTGGTGTCGGACCGACCTTTAGTTTCCCTCACGGTCTTTAAGAACCACAGCATCAAAGCTAGAGCGTTAGTTTTTTTACTCGACAGCCGCAGCCTTGCATGCAGGACAGCCATTCGGCTATTAGACCGAATAGACAGCTTGAACGCGGCTTTCTATGTACCCACTCGGCGTAATTTGCAGACCCAGCAAAAAAATAAAAAGTTCTCTCTTTTGACACGCTTTTTGCGTGCCTTTCTTTGACTTTCCTATATGCATTTGATAAAATGAAACGATGAATAAATAGGCTATCTATGCGTCCATGAGGAGTGATTTTAGTTGCTGGAACAGCTAATGAAAATGGTCTTTGGTGACCCCAATAAAAAAGAACTGAAGGTATGCCAAGGCTATGTAGATAAAATCAATGCGCTGGAACCGGAAATTTCTGGTCTTAGTGATGCCCGTTTGCGCGCCAAGACGGATGAGTTTCGTCTGCGCCTGACCAAGGGAGAAACGCTCGATGATCTCCTGCCGGAAGCTTTTGCCGTTGTTCGGGAGGCCGCCAAACGTGTCATGGGTCTGCGCCATTTTGACGTTCAGCTCATGGGCGGCTGCATCCTTCACCGTGGAAAGATTGCGGAAATGCGTACTGGTGAAGGGAAGACCCTTGTGGCAACGCTGCCGGCTTATTTAAATGCCCTTGAAGGCAAGGGCGTCCATGTTGTGACGGTCAATGACTACCTGGCTCGCCGTGACAGTGAGGATATGGGCCGTGTTTACCGTTTCCTGGGACTTTCTGTCGGCCTTATTACTCACGAAATGGATTACCCTGCCCGTAAGGCTGCTTATGCTGCCGATATTACCTATGGAACAAACAATGAATTCGGGTTTGACTACCTCCGTGACAACATGGTCATTTCCCTTGACCAAATGGTGCAGCGTCCCCTGCATTATGCCATCGTCGACGAAGTGGACTCCATCCTTATTGATGAAGCCCGTACTCCCCTTATCATTTCCGGCCCTGGCGCCCAGTCAACGAGCCTTTATCAGGTCATGGCGGATGTGGCGGCCAAACTGAAGGAAGGGGAGGACTATACGGTCGATGAAAAGCAAAAGACCGTTGCCCCGACAGAAACCGGCATTGCCAAGACGGAAAAACTCCTCGGCGTTTCCAATATGTATGACGGGGAAAATGGCGTCGACTATTCCCATCAGCTCATGGCAGCCCTGAAGGCCAAGGCCCTCATGCACCGTGACCGCGATTATGTCGTAAAGGATGGGGAAGTCATCATTGTCGATGAATTTACGGGTCGCCTCATGTTTGGCCGCCGGTACAGCGAAGGGCTGCATCAGGCCATTGAGGCAAAGGAACATGTCAAGGTCGAACGGGAAAGCCAGACACTTGCCACCATCACTTTCCAGAACTACTTCCGTATGTATGATAAGCTCTCTGGCATGACTGGTACGGCCAAGACCGAAGAGCAGGAATTCCAGAAGATCTACGGCCTTGATGTTGTGGTTGTGCCGACAAATAAACCCAATATCCGTATCGACTATCCAGATGTCATCTATAAAACGCGCCGTGCTAAGTACCGCGCCGTGGCAAATGCTATTGAGGAACTTCACAAGAAGGGCCGTCCGGTCCTTGTAGGAACGACGAGCATCCAGCAGTCGGAAGAGTTGTCCGAACTCCTTAAAAAACGTGGCATTGAACATAATGTCCTCAATGCCAAGTTCCATGAAAAAGAAGCTGAAATCGTCGCTGATGCCGGGCAAATGGGGGCTGTTACGATTGCCACCAACATGGCCGGCCGTGGGACGGATATTGTCCTGGGGGATGGGGTCGCTGAACTTGGCGGCCTGCATATCATCGGTACGGAACGCCATGAATCACGCCGCATCGATAACCAGCTCCGCGGACGCTGTGCCCGTCAGGGAGACCCAGGGTCTACGCGTTTTTATCTTTCTCTTGAAGACGACCTGATGCGTCTTTTTGGTTCGGATAACATTTCGGGCATCATGGATAAGCTCGGCATGGAAGAAGACGAGCCCATTGAGCATAAGATTGTGACCCGTTCCATTGAGTCGGCCCAGAAGAAGGTCGAAGCGCGCAACTTTGAAATTCGTAAGCAGGTCCTTGAATATGACGATGTCATGAACCAGCAGCGCGAAGTCATTTATGACCAGCGCCGCCAGATCCTTGAAAAAGCAGACCTCAAGGAGACCGTCCTTGACATGGCAAGCCATATTGTTGACCGCTCCATGGATATGTATGCACCAAAAGAGGCTTACAGCGAAGATTGGGATGTCAAGAGCCTCATCAGCTATGCAGAGGAGTTTTATGCGCCGGCCGGTTTCCTGAAGGAAGAAAAACTGCAGGAAATGAGCCGTGATGAACTGGAAACCTTCCTCCACAAGGTCGCGGTTGATTACTACAATGCCCGCGAGGAAAATAACACGGCTCCCATCATGCGCGAATTGGAAAACCTGGTCATGCTGAAGGTTGTTGATTCCCACTGGATGGAACATCTCGATGCCATGGATGCCCTGCGCGAAGGCATTGGGCTGCGCGCCTACGGACAGCGTGATCCGTTGGTTGAATACAAGTTCGAAGCCTATGAAATGTTCGAAGCCATGAAGGAAGCCATCGTCGATGATGTGGTCCGTTATATGTACCGCGTCAACGTCGTTACCCAGCCTGTTGTGGAAGACCATTTGAGCGAAGCCTCGACGAACAACCCGAACGTCGACGGCAGTACAGAAACGCCGAAGGAACCGGTCAGAAATGACAGCACGGTGGGGCGGAACGATCCCTGCCCCTGCGGCAGCGGCAAGAAATATAAGAATTGCTGTGGTAAAAATCAAAACAGCTGACACCGCACAGTCATGAAGAACGGGACTTTGCCTTAGGTCCGGAAAAAAGGCCTGCGCCTTTTTTCGTGCGGCGCATGACAGAAAAGGGGATGCCGCCTTGGCGGCAGCCCCTTTCGGACATTGAAGGGAAGAATCCAACATGGGGCCCTGAGGCTCCTCATTCAATAGGAAAGGGATTGAACGAATCGTGTTACTTGAAGAATTAAGACCGCAGATCGGCGAACTCAGAAACCGTCTTGGCGAACTCAAGACGGGCCTTAAAATCGAACCCAAGAAGGAACGCATCCAGGACCTTGATTACCAGATGGCGGCACCGGGCTTTTGGGATGATCCCGATAAGGCCCAGAAAGTTGCCCAGGAAGCCAATAACTTGAAATCAGAAGTGGATACTTTTACGAGCCTTGAAACGAAGGTCGACGACCTCGATACCCTTTGGGAAATGGCCATGGAAGAAAAGGATGACACCCTGGTTTCCGAAATGGAATCGGAACTGGAAGGGGCCAAACATACCCTTTCGGAACTGGAACTGGGCATGCTGCTCAGTGATGAATACGATGCCAACAATGCCATCATGAACCTTCATGCTGGTGCGGGCGGAACGGAAGCCCAGGATTGGACGGGCATGCTTCTGCGGATGTTCACGCGCTATGCCGAAGGAAAGGGCTTTGAAGTGGAACTGCTCGATGTCCTGCCCGGTGAAGAAGCAGGAACCAAGAGTGCTACCCTTGCCATCAAGGGACATAATGCCTATGGGTTCCTCAAAAGCGAGAAGGGCGTCCACCGCCTTGTCCGTATTTCTCCTTTTGACTCCAATGCCCGCCGCCACACTTCCTTTGCGGCGGTGGACGTTATGCCGGAAATCGATAATACGGTGGAAGTCAACATCAACATGGACGATGTCCGCGTTGACTACTACCGCGCCAGCGGTGCTGGCGGACAGCACGTCAACAAGACGTCTTCGGCTGTCCGTATGACCCATTTGCCGACGGGCATTGTTGTCCAGTGCCAGAACGAACGGTCCCAGCTGCAGAATAAGGAACGCTGCCTGCAGCTGCTGCGTGCCAAACTCTTTGAATACGAAAAGGCCATTCAAGATCAAAAAATCAGCGACCTTGCCGGAGACTATCAGGCCATCGAGTGGGGGAGCCAGATTCGCTCCTATGTTTTCCAGCCCTATACCTTGGTCAAGGATCATCGGACTGGTGCGGAAACCGGCAATATCCAAGCTGTTATGGACGGGGACCTGGATCTTTTTGTGGAAAGCTATCTCCGCAGCCTGAAACATTGATCAGGGGAAAGGGGTAAGCCGTGAAGAAAATCAAACAGCTATTTGTGGTCCTCGTCGGTCTCGGCCTTTTGGCCTCCCTTTGTCTTAACTGGAGCCGGTATCAGGTGGAACAGGCCAATCGGAGTATGGAAACGGTCATGGATTATCAGGCCCTGGTCCGTATGGCGGACAGTGAGGGTCTATCGCGGCAGAGCGTCTTCAAAAAGTTCAAGGACGCCGGCGTCACGACCCTTGCCGTTTCAGACCGCACCATCATGGATATGGCAGGCGAAGGCCTTGTTACTTACTATACGGGCGGCGAGCTCCTGCGTCAAAAGGAAATCGGCGGCCTGAGCCCGAGCTGGCAGGCCGTTGTATCCTCACCGGATTTTACCTATCAGGCTGTCTACCTGGCCGATGGAACGAGCCGCCGCACCTTTGATGCCCTCATTGAAACACTGGGCGCCCGTTTTGACAGGGACCGCTTCCAGAAGGTCTCCGATACGCCCCGTGTCTACATGCTCAAGGCTCCGACGGCCCTCAATAAGAATCCTTTCAGCCAGGACCAGCTGGGCATCCAGGAAACGCCCTTGATCCTTGTGCCGGATGAGCTTCTTGCCGCCAAGGAAAATGGCTTTATGGTGGCCATCCGTCCCAATAATTTTGTAAAGACCACCAAGGATGAAGAAAAAGCTCAGCAGCAGCTTGCTGTGTTCTTTAAGGAAATTGATGAAACGGGAGCCGATGTTTCGCTCATCATTGGCAGCGGCCGCAGCATGCTCGGCGAGCCTCGCTATCTCAAAAATGTGGCGAACGCGCTCAAAAAGCGGCATATCACCCTGGGTATGGTCGAAGCCGATGTACAGCTCCAGTTCATCAAGATGGACGGACTTGTACCCCTTTCGGAAGTCATGGACTATGATGCTGCCCGCGTCTACACCATTGCCGAAGACGAGCAGCGCAAGATGAAGGTCTTTGATGCGTTCCGCCGCTGGTCCCTTGCCGATGATGAGCGCAATATCCGCGTCAACTACATCCGTCCTTTTGTTACCGGTCTTAATGGCAACACGGCCCTTGAAACGAACCTTGAATACGTAAGTGATGTGACGCGTGACGTGGCATCCCATGGATATATAAGCGGACGGGCCGGCGTCTTTGCCCCGTACCATCCGTCCCGTCTTTTCTATGTGCCCATGGCTTTTTCTGTCGTGGCCGCTTGGTGCCTTTATTTCCTTCTCCTTGGCATCGTGCCCCAACGCCATTATGGCAAGCTGGTCCTTTTGGGCGGGCTGGTCCTATCTGCTGGTTACTTTACAGGCAGCCACGCACTCTTGTTCCGCCAGGTGACGGCCCTTTTGAGTGCCATCATCTTTCCCGTCCTTTCCATGGCCCGCATGATCACGCTGTGGGACCGCCGTAAAGGAGAAAGGACGATGAAAGGCCTTCTTGCCATGACGACGGTCCAGCTAGGCTATGCCGTGATTCTGTCCCTCATTGGTGCCTCTTTATTGGGGGCAGTCCTTGGAGATACACGTTTTCTCCTTGAAATTGATATCTACCGCGGCGTGAAGGTCACCTTCATGATGCCCGTTCTTCTTACGTTCCTACTCTTTGTCAAACGTCATGGCCTGTGGAACGAAGGGGAACGCCTTACGGCTCCCTTATCAAGGATCCGGGCGTTTCTTAACCACCCATTTACGCTGTCGACCCTCATTGTTCTCCTTGCCTTTGCCATCGTGGCGTGGGTCTTTATTGGCCGCAGCGGCCATACGGCAGGGGTTCCCGTTCCGGCCTTTGAGGAAAAGCTTCGCTATTTCCTTGAAGAGACCATGTACGCCCGGCCCCGGGAAAAGGAATTTCTCATTGGTCATCCGGCTTTTTACTTGACGGCTTGGTGCGTCTTGCGGAAACTTCCGACTTGGGCCTATGGCCTTTTTGCCGTAGCCGCGACCATTGGACAGGCAAGTCTCGTCCAGACGTTCTGCCATATGCGGACCCCTATTTTCATGAGCTATGTCCGGGCCCTTGATGGTTATGCACTGGGCGTGATCCTAGGCGTTTTGGCCGTTGTTGTGTTTGAAGGACTTTATCGTGCCTATGGGGGTTACAAGAAGGGGAGGGACGCCCGTGGCTAAGGTGCTCATATCCGGATATTACGGATTTTCCAATGCCGGTGACGAAGCCATGCTGACGGCCATTGTGGACAGCCTTAAACGGGAGGCCCCTGAGACGGTCATTACGGTCATTAGCGGCCATCCCCGCTCAACCTGTGCCCTCCACGACGTAAAGAGCATCGGACGCTTTGATTTTCCCGCCATCCTGCGGGCCATGGCAGGGACGGACCTGCTCTTATCGGGCGGCGGCAGCCTGCTCCAGAACGTAACGAGCCATTTCAGTCTCTTTTATTATCTTTCCATCATCGCTCTTGGCGTCATTATGAGGAAAAAGGTGATGCTCTTTGCCCAGGGAATCGGTCCGATCAAGGGCTGTTTTTCCCGCTTCCTGACCCGGTTCGTCTGCCGCCACGCCGATTTGATTACGGTCCGTGACGATGGGTCCTTGGATGACCTTTGTGAGATGGGCTTTGAGCGAAAGGATATCCTCGTCACAAGTGATGCTGTCTTTTCCCTTCCTGACGGCAATCGCAAGGTGGGAGAAGTCATCCTGCGAGGCATGGGCATTGATCCTGAACGGCCCGTCATTGGCTTTGCCCTGCGGCACTGGAAGGGGGAGGATCGCTTTATTCCTGAATTTGCCCGCGCGGCCGATGGTCTCAAGGCCGCCTTTGGGGCGCAGATTCTCTTTGTCCCGTTTCAGTTTCCGTCTGACAGGGAAGTTTCCGACGCGGTGCTTGGGCAAATGGAAAATAGCCGCGACGTCTTTATCCTGCCGCGAAAACTTTCCACAAAGGAATATCTTGACCTCATGGCCAGCCTGCGCCTTTTGGTGGGGATGCGGCTCCATGCCCTGGTCTTTGCGGCCCTTGCCGGCGTGCCTTTTATGGCGGTTTCTTATGATCCCAAAGTGGACCGTTTTGTAGATGGGATGAAAGGAACCGTTGTCGATACCATCGATGCCATCAAGGCCGGTGAAATCGTTTCCCTTGCCGATTCGATGCCTGCCGATTCAGGAGCCCAGGAAGCTTCGGAACTTGCCGCTCTTAGAAAGGAAGCACGTTCCAATATCCTGCGTGCCCTTGCCCTTATGCATGAATCCAACGAAAAAAGGAGTGGATCCCATTGCTCGTAATGAAACATGCCAGCAAGATCTATCCTGGCGGAGCCGCTGCACTCCAGGACGTGAATGTTCATATCAAGCCAGGTGAGTTTGTCTTTCTCGTCGGTCCCAGCGGGGCCGGCAAATCAACCTTCATCAAGACCATTTCCCGTGAGATTGAACTGTCAAGCGGGCAGATCTTTGTGGACGGCGTCGATGTCATGAAGCTTCGCAATGACGAGATCCCCTACCTGCGGCGTCAGCTGGGTATCGTATTCCAGGACTACCGACTGCTGAATGACCGGACGGCCTTTGAAAATGTGGCCTTTGCCATGCAGGTCATCGAGGCCCCTTCCAAGAAAATCAAGGAACGGGTCATGGAAGTCCTGACCCTTGTTGGTCTTGGCGACCGGGCAAAGAACTATCCCAGTGAAATGAGCGGCGGTGAGCAGCAGCGTGTGGCTATTGCCCGGGCTATTGTCAACGACCCGCTGCTGGTCATTGCCGACGAACCGACGGGAAACCTCGACCCGGAAACCAGTATGGAAATCATGAATATCTTTTCCGAAGTCAATAAGCGGGGCGCGACCATCATCATGGCCACCCATGACAAGACCATGGTGGACTATATGCAAAAGCGGGTCATTGCCATCGAAGATGGACGCATTGTCCGTGACGATATCAAAGGAGTCTATGGTTATGAGCTTTAGTACAAAATGGTATTATTTGAAGGAAACCTTTACGTCACTAAAACGCAACTCCCTTATGAGTATTGCGTCCGTGACGACGGTTGCCCTTTCCATCCTTGTCCTGGGGCTCTTTTTGACGATGGTTCTCAATGTCAATAACCTTGCCCAATACCTGGAAAATCAGGTCCAGGTGACGGTCTATATGTCGGATGCCGCAACGAGCGTGCAGCGCCGTCAAGTAGAGCAGCAGCTCAAGACGACGCGGGGCGTCATGGAAGTCAAGGGCGTGACAAAGGAAGAAGCCCTGCAGAATTTCAAGAAACGGCTCCGCGAACAGGAAAAGCTCCTTGATGCCTTGGGAGAGGACAATCCCTTCCCTTATTCCTTTGAAGTCCAGGTGGATAAACCGGAACGCATCCAGGAAATCGTGCCCCAAATCGAAAAGATGCCCGGAGTGGAAACGGCTAAATTTGGACAGGAAGTGGTGGAACATCTCTTCCAGTTGACACGTATCCTGCGCCTGGGAGGCATTTTCCTCATCATCATGCTCGCCATTGCCACCCTTTTCATTATTTCCAATACGATCCGCATTACGGTCTTTGCCCGTCGGCGGGAAGTGAGCATCATGAAATATGTGGGGGCCACCAACTGGTTCATCCGCTGGCCTTTCCTGCTGGAAGGGATGTTCATGGGCTTTGTCGGGGCTCTCATTGCCGCTGTGGCCCTTTTCAAGATGTATGACGCTGCCCAGGTGAAAATCTATTCGACCCTGGCCTTCTTTCCCCTCCTGCCAAGCTGGCCCTTTATGGTCTACCTCTGTGCCGGTCTTGTTGCTGTTGGCACCTTTATCGGGGCTGCCGGAAGTGCCATCAGCCTGCGCAAGTTCCTGGATGTTTGATAGGGGGCCTTGTCATGAAAAAAGAAGTTGCCGTCGCAACGGCTCTGATGGCCCTTATGAGCTATATGGGGCCCGTTTCGTGGGCAGAATCCATAGAGGATAAAAAAGCAGAGCTCGACGAGATTCAGCGGCAGATGGACACGAACACTTCCCAGCGAAAGGAAAGTGAAGCTCGCATTTCAAACGCCGTGGACCGCCTTGTCAGGGCCCGGCAGGAACTTGCCGAGGCAAAACAGCAGCTTGCCGTTGTCGAAGGCCAGCAGCGCATTCTTGAAGGCAAGATCCGCAGTAATGAACGGGCCCTTGTCATCAAGGAAAAGGAATTTGACAATACGCGGGAAATCTACAAAAAACGGCTTCGCGACATCTATGAGAACGGGCAGGTGAACTATCTTGACGTGCTTCTGGGATCGAGTGATTTCCGGGATTTTTCCTCCCGCATGTATCTCTTGCAGCGCATCATTCGCCGTGATACGAACCTTATTGAAACGCTTAATGCGCAAAAACATGAGCTTGAAGCCAAAAAGGCCGAGCTTGACGCGGAACATGCGGAACTTGATGGGAAGCGCCAGGAAGTGCTTCAGAAAAAGGCCTATGTGGAACAAAAAACAGCTGAGCAGGAGCAGCTCTATCAGGAAGCTCTAGCGGAAAAATCCCGTCTTGATGCAGAGTACGAAGAACTCCAGCGCAACAGCCAGGAAATTACGGCCATGATCCAGCGCATGGAGCAGGAAGGCCGCATGATGGCTTCTGCCCACGGGTCTGGTCAGTTTACCTGGCCTTGTTATGGGGAAATCACGTCTCCTTTTGGCTGGCGCGTCCACCCCATTTGGGGTACGGAAATCTTCCATGCCGGAATCGATATCGGTGCCGACTATGGGCAGCCCATTGTGGCCGCTGATTCCGGTACGGTGATTTATGCTGGCTGGATGGGCGGTTATGGCAATGCGGTGATGATCGATCATGGTGGCGGCCTTGTGACCCTCTACGGACACAACAGTTCCCTTACTGTCGGCGTTGGCGAAAACGTTTCCAAAGGTCAGACCATTGCCCTTGCAGGCAGTACGGGGAATTCGACGGGGCCGCACTGCCACTTTGAAGTGCGTATCCATGGTGAAGTCACGTCCCCGCTCAACTATTTGCCATAAGGAGGGGCTATGGGTAAAAAAAGATTTGGCTGGGCCCACCTGATCTTGGCCGTCTTGGTTTCTTTTTGTGTCTTTATCTTCGGAAGTATCACGGTCCTTGGCCGCTATGTCGGCAATCCCGCGGGATTTCTCGAGTTGATACGGACCCTGCATTTGATTTCCAGCTATTATGTGGGAGACATGGAAGAAAAGAACCTTTATGACGGCGCTATCCGCGGGATGGTGGAGGAACTGGGTGACCCGTATTCATCCTATTTGGATACATCGAATTTTGAAGCCTTGAATGCCATGACTGAAGGCCATTTTGGTGGTGTCGGCATGGTCTTGGGCATGAAGGAATCAAAGGAAATTATCGTTGTTTCTCCCATTGAAGATACACCGGCTTACAAAGCCGGCATCAAGGCAGGGGACATCATCCTTTCCATTGACGGGAAGGACGTGACGGGCGAAAGCCTGAACGAGGTTGTGAAAAAGCTTCGCGGCAAAGATGGGACGCAAGTGACAGTGGGACTGAAGTCTGCCGATGGATCCACCCGCGAAGTGACGCTGACAAGAAGCGAAATCAAGGTCAAGAGCGTCTACGGACGCATGGAAGAAGGCGGCATCGGCTATATCCGGATCACGAATTTCAACGAGGAAACGGACCGCGATTTTGCCGCCACACTGGGAAAGTTGCAGGGGGAGGGCATGAAAGCGTTGGTCCTTGATCTGCGGGACAACCCAGGGGGCCTTCTCCAAAGTGGCGTCAATGTCGCAAAGCACCTTGTTCCCAAAGGCCCCATTGTTTCCATGACGGATAAATCGGGGGCGACTGAAACCTTCTCCTCAGAGCTTGAAAAGGTGCCTTTCCCCATTGCCGTATTGGTGAACCATGGAACGGCAAGCGCGGCGGAAATTGTTTCCGGTGCTATCCAGGATACGGGATCAGGCAAACTTTTTGGGACCAAGACCTTTGGCAAGGGTGTGGTCCAGAATGTCTTCATGTTAAGCCAGAAAACTGCTGTCAAGCTTACCATTGCAAAGTACTATACGCCCAGTGGGCGCAGCATCGATAAGGTCGGCATCGAACCTGATGAAACCGTGGAAGCAATAGGAGCTGCCGGCACCAATCAGCTGGAAGCCGCTGAGGCCTATTTGAAAACGGTCATTTCCCAGTAATCGCCGAAAGGAGTCGTTATGAATCTCATCAAATCTTGGCTGGAATCGCTTTCCGCCATCCTTCCTGCAGAAGCGTCCGCGTCTGTGTTCCTTGAACGTAATGCCGGTCATCTTCTCGTGGCCGCGGTGGTCCTCATTGCCTTTTTTGCACTCCTTTACTTTTTTCGGACCCGGCAGGTCCGCAGGGAACGGAAGGCACGCTATCGGATTAGTCGTCTCATTGGCTATTTTGTGGAAACCTATGACCGGGTAGCCGAGCTTGATCTTAACCATCATACAGCTTATTGCTATGAAGATGAGGGGGAAAAAGTTACGGTCAAGGCTGTACCCATTGATTCAGTGGATGCCATTTTTGGCGAGCTCCATCCCAGCGACCAGCTGAAATACACGAAGGAAGTGCTCCAGACAAATCTGGAACGGACGCGCAAGACCTGTTCCTCTTATGAATTCATGGCCCGCGTCAAGGACGGGGATGGCACCTATCATTGGGCCAGCTTCCTGCTTCAGGGCGTGAAAAAAGGGCGCAGCCATCATCGGGACGTACTCTTCCTGCGCCGCCGCATCGATGATCAGAAGAGCCTTGAAATGGAGCGCCGTGCCCAGCTGCATTCGGCTATGAGCCAAGCCCGTGATGATGCAGAAACAAAAGGTAAGTTCATGAGCCGCATCAGCCGCGACACGCGGGAAGCCCTCAATTCCATCATGGGCTACCTGACCCTTGCCGGCGAAGAAGACAATGTGGACCAGCGCCGAGCTTACGTGAAAGGAAGTCAGGATCAGGTCCGCTATCTCCTTTCGGTCCTGAACGACGTCATTGACCTTTCCGCCATGGAAAATGGCACCCTGTCGCTTAAAAGCGAACCCTTTGAACTCGATGGGGTCCTCAGCCGCATTGAGTCGCTCTTTAGTCAGGAAGCGCAGCGCCGCCAGATTGAATTTACCATGGAAACAGACGGCGTAAAGCACCTGTCCCTTGATGGTGACCGGGTCCGTTTCGAGCAGGTCATGATGAACCTATTGGCCAATGCCATGCTCTTTACAGGCGAGCATCATCAGCTGCGCTGTGAGATTCGTCGGCGGGAACAGAAAAAACGCAAAGTGATCCTGGAAGTGGTCGTCACCTGTGAAGGAAAGCGTATCCCTGAGGACCTCATGGATAAGGTCTTCCTGCCCTTTGAAATGGTTTCCCAGCTGGAAGAACGGTCCAGCTTCCACGGCGGTCTGGGCCTCGTCGTGACCCATAACCTTGTCCACATCCTGGGTGGGCTCATCAAGGCTGACAACCAAAGCGGCGAGGGTATCCGCTTTACCATGGAACTGCCCTTTACGTATCACCAGCTTCCGGAAAGTGATAAAAAGCTTATGCCCCTTGCGGGAAAACGCCTCCTTGCTGCTGATGACAACGACCTGAGCATGGAAGTCCTGGAAAAGCTCCTGACCAACACGGGCATCCTCGTGGAACGGGCCCACGATGGGCGGGAAGCCTGTGAGATGTTTGGCAAGAGTCCCGAAGGCTATTATGCAGCCATTTTGATGGACCTTGATATGCCCGGTGTCGATGGCTGCGAAGCGGCAAGCCTCATCCGCATGGCTGACCACAAGGATGCCAAGACCATTCCTATCTTGGCTCTTACAGAAAACATCCTTTCCGAAGACGTGGCAGAGGCCCTTTCAAGCGGCATGAACGGTCAGATCCGGAAACCCCTTGAAAAGGAAAACCTGCTCCATACCTTAACCACCTTCATCGAAAAGTAAATACACAGCCGAGCGCGGCCCCATTGAAATGGGCCCGCGCTTTAGTGTACAATGGGGCCGATGAGCGGCCTTTGCCGTTTGTCATGCCAGAAACTGAAAGGAGATCTTTCTTTATGTTACATATTGGCTGCCATCTTTCCTCTTCCAAAGGCTTTGCGGCCATGGGGGAGACGGCCCGCGGTATCAAGGCAGATACCTTTGCTTTTTTTACCCGCAATCCCCGCGGCAGCAAGGCCAAGGCCTTTGATCCCAAGGATGCGGATCTTTTCAAAAAGGCATGGGCCCCTTATGGGACAGTTCCCCTTGTGGCCCATGCACCCTATACCTTAAATCCCTGCTCTACGAAGGAAGAAGTGCGTCAGTTTGCCCTTGAAACCATTGCCGATGACCTTCATAAACTGGAGGCCCTGCCGGGAAATTATTACAACATGCACCCAGGAAACCACCTGGGACAGGGCGCGGAAATCGGTATTGAACTCATTGCGGCCTGCCTCAATCGCGTCCTTTATGAAAAACAGCAGACGACGCTGCTTCTTGAGACCATGGCTGGCAAGGGTACGGAAGTGGGGCGCAGCTTTGAGGAAATCCGCGCCATCTTGGAACGTATTGCACTTCAGGATAAGGTCGGCGTTTGCCTTGATACCTGCCACATCTGGGATGCGGGCTATGATATTGTCTCTGACCTTGATGGTGTTATCCGCGAATTTGACCGCGTCATTGGCCTGTCCCGGCTGAAAGCCATCCATCTGAACGATAGCAAGAATCCCTTAGGTGCCCATAAGGATCGGCATGAAAAAATCGGCGAAGGCATGATCGGACAGGTTGCCCTTTCCCGCGTCGTCCGCCATCCTTCCTTAGCGGGCCTGCCCTTTATCCTTGAAACACCGAATGAACTTTCGGGCTATGCCCACGAAATTGACATGATGCGGCAGGAGGCAGTAAAGTAAGATGGAACTTTTGACGCAGCTCATGAAGGTGCCGAGTGCAGCCCTTTGCCTTTTTGCCCTTTTTTTCCTGCTGGTAGCGCTCCTAAAGATTAAACAGGTGCGGCTGTCTGTATCCATGGCGGCAAGTAGTGGCCTTATGCTTGCCATGGCTGTGATCCTTACGGCCTTTCCATTTTACCGCATGCCGAATGGCGGATCAGTTACGCTTGGCGGCATGCTGCCCCTTTTTTTCATAAGCTTTGCCTATGGACCGGAAGTGGGCATGCTGGCAGGTTTTGCCTACAGTCTCATGAACCTTGTGATGGCGCCATATATCCTGCATCCTGTTCAGGTCCTTTTCGACTATCCCCTGCCTTTTATGGCCTTGGGTCTTGCAGGCTGTTTCCCTCGGCACCACATGGCAGGCATCACGGCCGCCGTGGCGGTACGGCTTTTTTTCCATTTTCTTTCGGGCGTGGTCTTTTTTGGCAGTTACGCTCCGGCAGGCACTTCGATCTATCTCTATTCCTTTTTGACCAACCTGACCTATCTTTTGCCAAACCTTGTAATCTGTCTTGTTTTTTACCGGCTCCTTCCCGTGGAGCGCTTCCTTTCCCTCATGAAACGGTAAGAGGCGGGAGAGAGACTATTTTACAAAAACTTTTTTGGAGCTAAAGCGAAAAGAATTTGATAAAGCCCATCATTTATGCTATAATAGCCTCCGTCAGACATGACATACGCCTGTAGCTCAGTGGATAGAGCAACGGCCTCCGGAGCCGTGTGCGGCGGTTCGATTCCGCCCAGGCGTACCATATTGGATTTGACCCCATGAATCGCCACAGCGTTTTATGGGGATTTCTGTTGTTTTACGTGTTCCAGGGTAAAGGAGATGACACGATGGTATCTTTCTCACTCAAGGTCCGGTTCTATGAAACCGACCTCATGGGTGTTGTTCACCATGCCAATTACCTGCGCTGGTTTGAAATGGGACGGGTGGAATATTTGCGGCAGGCGGGCATTGACCTCAATGAGATGATGGGGGAAGGGTTCATGGTTCCTATTGTCGATGTGAATTGCCGCTATCGTCAGTCGGCCCGTTTTGATGATGAAGTCATTATTGAAACTGTCCTTGAAAAACTCAGCAAAGTAAAGCTCAGCTTTTCCTATCGGGCCCTGCGTGCCAAGGATGGCGTGCTCCTTGCCGAAGGAAAGACCACAAACGGCATCACGACGGCCGAAGGAAAGGTTGCGCGGCTGAGTGATTCCTATATGGAACGTTTGAATAAAATGCTGGAAGAAGAAAGGGAGACGAGAAAGGAATGCTGAATTTTATTTATCTCATCCTGGGCCTGTGCGTCCTGGGAGCTTTGGTCATGACGGTCTACGCGTTTTTGAAACCGACGGACGATACTCACGTCTGCATCGATGAACGGTCGGCCTTGAAACTCGAGAAAATCGAAACAGATCGCGCTGTCTTTAGTTTCACCGTACCTATGCGGAACACGAGCAACCAGATTGCAGCCATTACGGATGCGTTTGTGCGTCCTTATCTGCCGCGGGAACAGTTCCCCGATGCCATGTGCTGGGGCCGATTGGAACTTGATACGGCCCGCCGCGATGATAACTATTTTGAAGCGGTCATCATGAACCCCGGTGTGGAACGGACCCTTGTCGTGACCCTTTTCTTTGAAGCTCGCAATGGAAAGAATATCCGCGATACCCTGCGTCATATGGTCGACATGGATCTTTGCATCTACCTGACTGGTGTGGGCCGCAAAGATCATTACGTCCGCAAGGCTTTTGAAACGATCTATGCGGAAGATGTCAAGAAATTGGTTGGAGGTGCTTACCATGGCTGAGAAATATGAAATCCTTCCTGTGCCGACCCGTATCCTGACGGTCCATGATAATATCGTCGATGCCATCAAGGAATTTGGCGGTTCTATGATTGGCCCCCGCGATGTGGTCTGCGTGGCGGAAAGTGTCGTGGCTATTACCCAAAATCGGGCCATCCGTCCGGAAACGCTGAAGATTGGCTTTGCGGCCAAAGTCTTTTCCCAGCTCTTTCCTGGTTATGGCAGCATTTCTAACTGGAGTGCCATGCAGAGCCTTATCAATGAAGAAGGCACGCTGCGCATCACCTTTGCCGTCGTTGCCGGCTTCTTCATGAAACTTATCGGCAAGGCTGGCTGGTTCTACCGCCTAGGCGGGGAACAGGCCCGTCTCGTCGATGATATTACAGGAACTATGCCACCGTATGACAAGCACATTGTCTTGGGTCCGAAACATGCTTCCAAAGTGGCGGAAAGCATCAAACGCGGTTTGGGCTGCTTTGGCGCAGCTGTAGCTGACGTCAACGACCTCAAGCGTTCCTGCGTTTTGGGCGCAACCAAAGGCGTCGATCCCCGTCTTGTGGAAAAGATCCTCATCGACAACCCCTTCGGCAACGCCAGCCAGAAGACTCCTATCTGCATCATCAAGAACTTCATCCGCTAATGGATAGCCCCCGCTTTGGCGGGGGTTTTGTTTTTTACTCGGCCCCTTTCTTTTGACTCGGCGCATTTTGTGCGCCAAATAAAAAGGGAAAGGTGAGGGCAGTTTGGCGCCGCGCCTTTGAGTCTGCTCAAGGCCTTTTCTTTACGCAAAGGCCTTACACACTGCCTCAACCCAGCCCACTTTCTGGGGCTGAGTCAACATTATTGAAAAAGCGTACCAGCGGACACCCTTTCTTCCCCTCCTTCTTAATTTGTTGTCAATCCCCCCAAAACCAGTTACAATATAACGTATAGAAAGTGGGTGAACCATACATGCAACAAGTCGTTATTGCGACCCATAACCAAGGCAAGATGGAAGAATTCAAGGTTCTTCTTGAAGCCTTGGGACTTAATTTTTGCTGTCTCAATGATTTCCCGGATATCCCCGAACCGGAAGAAACAGGGAAGACTTTTGCCGCCAATGCACGCCTGAAGGCTACATACTACGCCAAAGCAACAGGCCGGATGTGCCTGGCTGATGATTCCGGACTTGAGGTCCTAAGCCTCAAGGGTGCACCCGGTGTCCGTTCTGCCCGGTATGCAGGCGAAGAGGCCACGGACGAGGAAAACAACGAACTCCTCCTTGCTAACATGAAGATGCAGGTTCGTCGCAACTGCCGTTTTTTCTGTGCCCTTGCCGTTGCAAGTCCCGAAGGCAAGATTGTCGTTGAATCAAGCGGCATCTGTGATGGTATCCTGCTCCATGAGCCCCATGGCACCAATGGCTTTGGCTACGATCCGCTTTTTTGGTCGACGGAGCTCCATAAACCGTTGGGAGAAGCTACTATGGAAGAAAAAAACGGCATCAGTCACCGCGCTAAAGCGGCAAAAAAACTTGTCAGCCAATGGAGAAAGATGAAATGAGGATTGGAGTCATCAGTGATACCCATGGCGTCAAAAAGGCCATGGACCGCGTCATCCTTGATGCGGGAAAGGTCGATCTCTGGCTTCATGCCGGTGATTACAGTCAGGACGCACCTTATCTGGAAGCAAAGACCGGCGTACCTGTCTATGCTGTCTGCGGCAACTGCGACGTCTATGAGGACCGGGGTCCTGTGGAACTTGTCACAAAACTTGAAGGAACGACTCTTGCCATGGTGCATGGCAACCGCTATGTATCCCGTTCCCGCTGGGACAATCTCATTTACTGGGGACAGGAAAAAAACGCCCAGGTTGTTGTCTTTGGCCATATTCACACCCCTGTCAATGAAGTGATTGACAGAATCCTTGTCATCAACCCCGGCAGTGCAGCCAAACCGCGGGGCGATGTGCCGACCTATGGTATCTTAACCCTCGAAAAGGGCAGAGCCCCCTTCTTTGAAGTGCGGGAACTTGCCAAATAACTACTGAACCAGAAAGGACCTTGGGTCCTTTCGCTGTAAAAGGCCCTAGGCCTCTTGGAAAAGGAGGAATCCCTTATGGCAGATACGGAAAAAATCAATGCCGAAGCCCTGGCGCTTCACAAGAAATTCCATGGAAAGCTGGAAGTGCGCTGCAAGGCGCCCCTTGAAAATGGCCATGACCTTGCCCTTGCCTATACGCCGGGCGTTGCCGAGCCGTGCCGCAAGATCAAGGAAAACCCTGACCTTTCCTTTGAGTACACCTGCCGGGGCAATATGGTCGCCGTCATCAGTGATGGCACCCGTGTCCTGGGGCTGGGGGACATCGGTCCGGAGGCGGCCATGCCTGTCATGGAAGGCAAGTCGGTCCTTTATAAGAAATTTGGCGATATTGATTCTATCCCCATCTGTATCGATACCAAAGATCCGGAAGAATTTGTGAACATTGTCACAAAACTCCAGCCTTCTTTTGGCGGCATCAACTTGGAAGACATTGCTTCACCAAAATGCTACTGGATTGAAAATGAACTCATCAAACGCTGCTCCATCCCGGTTTTCCATGATGACCAGCACGGAACCGCCATCATTGCCTGCGCTGCCGTCCTTGGCGCCTTGCGCTTTGCCAAAAAGGACATTACAAAGGTCAAGGTTGTGGTGAACGGCTGCGGCGCCGCAGGTTCTGCCATTGGCAAACTGCTCTATCGCTTGGGCGTAACAGACCTGACGATGATCGATATTGACGGTGCGGTCTACGAGGGCCGTCCCGGGGACATGGACATGGCAACAAAGTATCTGGCAAGCGTCACCAATAAGGCCCACTATAAAGGAAACCTTGCCGGGGCCGCCAAGGGTGCGGATGTCCTTATCGGTGTATCGGGACCGCGTCTTTTCACGAAGGATATCATGGAAAGTATGGCTCCCAAGGCGGTTGTCTTCGCCCTTGCAAATCCCGTTCCTGAAACGACCTATGAAGAAGCCAAAGTTGCCGGCGTACTTGTGGCGGGAACGGGCCGCAGCGATGCTCCGAACCAAGTCAATAATGTCTGCGTCTTCCCTGGTATTTTCCGCGGGGCCCTCGCTGTCCGCGCCTCTGCCATTACGGAAGAGATGAAGGTGGCTGCCGTTCATGCCATTGCCGGCCTCATTCCTGAGGATGAACTGCGCGAGGACTACGTTGTCCCCGGAGCGTTTGACCGCCGTATTGTACCGGCTATTGCCGGCGCTGTGGCAAAAGTGACCATGAGTGCGGGCATTGCCCGCCTGAAACGGGAAGTGCAGGATATCGAGAAGGAAGCGGCTGAACGAGTTCTCCATAACTGGAATGCATAACAAGACATAACTTATATGTATTTGTGCCTTTTCATGCATAACGGTATAATCACATCATAATGCAGACAAAGCCCCAGACGGGGACCACTGAAAGGATGTTGATGACAATGAAGAAAACAGTTTGGGCCCTCGCTGGCCTCCTCGCCCTCGGCGCACTTGTTGCCGGATGCAGCGGTGAAAAGAAAGAAGCAGCCCAAAGCAGTGACAAGAAAGTCGTGCTGAAAGTCGGTGCCACGCCGGTTCCGCACGCGGAAATCCTAAATGAGATCAAACCGCTCCTTGCCAAGGATGGCATCGATCTCCAGATTATTGAATTTACGGATTACGTCAAGCCGAACCTCAGCTTGAACGACAAGGAAATTGACGCCAACTTCTTCCAGCATGAACCCTATCTGAAGAAGTTTGCTGCTGACCGTAAGCTTGACCTGGTGAACCTTGTTGCCGTTCATATCGAACCGATGGGGGTCTATTCCAAGAAACTGAAAGACATCAAGAGCGTTCCCGACGGGGCCAAAGTCGCAATCCCGAATGATCCGACCAACGGCGGCCGTGCCCTCAATATCCTTGCTAAAGCAGGCCTCATCAAACTAAAGGATGGCGTCGGCATTTCGGCAACGGTCGGGGATATCGTGGAAAATCCGAAGAACCTCAAGATCACCGAAGCAGAAGCTGCGATGCTGCCCCGCACCTTGGATGATGTGGACCTTGCCGTCATCAATTCCAACTTCGCAATGGAAGCTAAGCTGAATCCGACGAAGGATGCCCTATTCATCGAACCGAAGGATTCACCTTACGCCAATATCGTCGCCGTTCGAAAGGGCGATGAAAACCGCAAGGAAATTCAGGCCCTGAAAAAAGCCTTGACGAGCCCGGAAGTCAAGAAATTCATTGAAGAAAAGTATAAAGGCGCTGTGATCCCGGCTTTCTAAGACCGAGTGGAGGCCTTATCGTATAAAAGAGTGAACCCTCATTGCGGAACCTTTCCGCAGTGGGGGTGACTTTTTTGGAACAATGGTTACATTCTCGGGTCGGAAAGTGGGGGACAACAACCTCTTAGGGACAGATTCATGAATCTTTTTCATAGATATGGTATAATACGTCCAACTTTTTTCAGGGAGGCTTTCTATGGAACTTGAAATGGAGTTCATCCGTAAATTGCCGTCACCTCAGGAGCTTAAAATGGAGCACCCTGTGGATCCGGGCCTTTATCAGATCAAAACGCGTCGGGATCAGGAAATCCGGGACATCCTGACAGGAAAGGATGCCCGGTTCCTTCTCATCATTGGACCTTGTTCTGCTGATAACGAAGACGCGGTCACCGAGTACTGCACGCGCCTTGCCCGCGTCCAAGAAGAAGTCAAGGAGACGCTTTTCCTCATTCCCCGCGTCTATACCAATAAACCGCGCACCATTGGTGTTGGCTATAAAGGTATGCTTCATCAGCCCGATCCCCACGGTGGGGAGGACATGCTCAAGGGGATTCTTGCCTGCCGCAAGATGCATGAACGGGTTATTCGGGAAACGGGCTTTACTTGTGCCGAGGAAATCCTTTACCCGGAAAATCATCGCTATCTGTCGGACCTGATTTCCTATGCTGCCATTGGGGCCCGTTCTGTCGAAGATCAGCTGCATCGCATGATTGCAAGCGGTGTGGGCATTCCTGTGGGGATGAAGAATCCTACCAGTGGAGACATCTCCGTTATGCTCAATTCCATTGCGGCGGCCCAGCATGAGCAGCAGTTCCTTTTCCGAGGCTGGGAAGTGCGGACCAAGGGCAATCCGCTCGCTCACGCTATCCTGCGCGGCTATGTGGACCAGTTTGGCCGGAGTCTGCCCAACTATCATTACGAAGACCTGGTCCGTCTCCATGAATCCTATGGAAAGCGGGGCCTTTCCCATCCAGCGGTCATTATCGATGCCAACCATGCCAATTCAGGGAAAAAATACCTGGAACAGGTTCGCATTGCAAATGATGTTCTATACAGCCGCCATATGAATCCGGATCTTCGAAAGCTGGTCAAAGGAATCATGATTGAAAGCTATTTGGAAGATGGCAGTCAGTCCATTGAAGAAGGTGTCTACGGGAAATCCATCACCGATCCCTGCCTGGGCTGGGAAAAGACGGAAGCCCTCATCAAGGAACTGGCCGGCCGCGTCCAAGGCTGAGAGGGGAGCGTATATTCATGCTGAAACAAATCTCTATTTTTGCCGCCAATGCCAAGGGTGCCTTGGGCAGGATGACGGACGAATTGGCAAAAGGTAGGATCAATATCTATACCATGTTGGCAACAGACAGTGCGGAATTTGGCATTGTTCGCATCATCGTAGATGATGCGAATAAGGCCAAGGACCTGCTTACCAAGGCCGGCTATCAGTGCCGCATTGATTTTGTCATTGCTGTCGATATGGCCTCTGATGCCCCTGGAACCTTGAACAAGATCTTAGACAGCCTCAACCAGGCCAATGTCAATATCCGCTATCTTTATATCTCCTTTGACCGCAAGACATCGAATCCTATTGTGGTGATGCAGACCGATGAAGCAGAAACGGAAACGTTCCTCATGGGGAAGGGCTATAAACTGGTAGACCGCTTCTAAGTAAAAGTAAAAGCAGGTTGGAAAGAAAGGAGGCTGCCTTTCTTTCCAGCCTGCTTTTTGTTGGGCCTTACCCTTCAAGGCCGTTGCCTTTTTCCATTTACCATTTTCAAATATGGTTCCAGATTGGCCCGGATGCTAGGAAAAACGCGAAGCAGGCTGATGACGTCGTACAAGATTTGGGTACTTCTAGGAAGCCTGCCGCGTTTGACAATGCAGATGGATCGATATGGGCCATAGGCGAAAAAGGTTTCCTGGATCATCCGAAAAAATTTCAAGAAGTGGCTTGCTCGCCGAAGGCATCTTTCGGGCGACTTTAATATGAGATTGTGGTAGGTAATTTCTTGCGAATCGTCATGCCATCCTTGCTCTCAAAAGAATCATTTCTCAAGCAAGGATGGCAAGTAACTGCATTTACTCGGCGCGATTTCTGCAGCGACTAAAAAAAGGGAAGGTTAGGAAAGAAAGCGCCCAGGCGATAGCTATCCCCAACCGTGAAGGGCACTGTTGTACGAGAGGCCATGAGCCCATTGCTTCAGATTAATCTTTCTCAAAGCAATGGACATACGTACTTCATCAAATCAGCTTGTTTTTTGGGCTGAGTAAAATAAAGAAAAAAAGGCCCCTTACCGCGGCCGATGTTTCCAGAACAAATAGAAGTAAGCCACTTCAAGAAGGCAGCAGGTCATCCAGCCCACGGGGTAGCCAAAACCCATGGTAAGAGGCGTATTGCTGATAAAGCGGCTCATGACAAAAAGGTAAATCTGGCGGATGAGGACAAAGGAAAAGAGCATGATGACCATTGGCGCAACTGAATCCCCGCGGCCGCGGAGGGCGCCGGCAAGGACCTGGTTCACGCAGTTAAAGAGCATGAAAAAGAGGTTCACGTGGATAAAATCGACTCCCGACAGGATTACGCCTTCGTCGCTTGTAAAAAGGCGCAGGGCCGTATCGGCAAAGAGCACGAGAAGAGTTGTTATGACGCCAACGATGCCAAGACTCAGGATAATGGAAGAAACGGTGCCTTCATCGGCTCTCTTGTCTTTTTGGGCACCGACGTTTTGAGCCACAAAGGTGGTGGAGGCCATGGCCATGGACTGGACGGGGAGCATGACGAACTGGTCAATCTTGTTGTAGCAGCCCCATCCGGCCATGATGGTGGGACCAAAAAAGTTGATATAGGACTGGACAAAAATGTTGGAAAAAGAGGTGATGACGCTTTGAATGGCGGCGGGAAGGCCTACACAGAAAATTTCCTTAAGAATGCCCCAATCAAGGCAGAGGTCCCCAAGACGGAAACAGTAGATGTCATCCGTACGGATAAGGACCGCCATGGTCGCCGCGGCCGAAATGAATTGGGCAAGAATGGTTGCATAGGCAACGCCGGCAATGCCCATATGGAACTGGAGCACGAAAATAAGATCCAAGATGATGTTGAGGACGCTTGTGAGGACCAGGAAATAAAGGGGTCGTTTCGTATCTCCCACGGCGCGGAGAACGCCGCTTCCCATGTTATAAAGGAGCAGGCCTGTCACACCGGCAAAGTAGATTCTCAGATACAGGGAGGCTTCCCCAAAAACGTCGGGTGGTGTTTTCATGAAGCGGAGCATAAAATCATTGGCAGAAAGAAAGAAGGCCGTAAACAGCAGGCAGAGCAAAAAGGTCGCTGCCATGGTCGTTTCTACGGCACGGTGGAGCTTTTTATGGTCGCCGGCACCAAAATATTTCCCGATGATGACGGTGGCTCCGATGGAAAATCCATTAAAGAAGAAGACCGACATATTTGTGACCATCGTTGTGGAGCTGACGGCTGCCAGGGCGTTTGTCCCGACGAAGTTTCCCACTACAATGGAGTCAACCGTATTGTAGAGCATTTGAAAGATGTTGCCCACCATCAAGGGGAGGGCAAATTCAAGAAGCAGTTTGGGAATGCTGCCCTGGGTCATATCTTTTGTCATTGTTTTTGCTTGAGCCATTGCGGGAATCGCCTGCCTTTAACGTAAAAAATACAGAATCATTCTTCTATTATATCTGATATGTCCACGTGACTGCAAATGGAGGGACGCTTTCTTTTTTCCTTAGATTCAGGGAACTTTTCAAAGCGGGCAGGGACAGTCTTTTCTTTTATGGGGCCATGTTTTTACGAGATTTTTATTTAATCCCTCCGATTCATATGTTACAATAGGGAAGTAATTCAAGAAAAACGAAGGATAGAAAGCCATGCGCAATTTCATTCAGATTACAATCACCAAAAAAGGCGAAAATCGGGCCCGTATGGGTCATCCGTGGGTCTTTGAGGGAGAAGTCCTCAAGGAATCGGAGAAACCGGAAAATGGCAGTCTTGTCGATGTTGTCAGTGAAAAAGGCAAATACATCGGCACAGGTTTTTACAATGACCATTCCAAGATCAGGGTCCGCCTCCTTTCCTATAATGCCAATGACCGCTTTGACGAGGCCTTTTTTGAGCGCCGCGTTCGGTATGCCGTGGACTATCGCAAGACCGTTATGCCCGGTGCGGATTTTGCCTGCTGCCGCCTGATCTTTGGCGAAGCCGATGGCTTTCCTGGGTTGACGGTGGACCGCTTTGACGACGTCCTTGTCGCCCAGGTCCTGTCCCTTGGGATGGAACGCCATAAAAACCAGATCTTTTCCCTTCTCCTGCGCGTGCTGCGGGAAATGGGCGAGCGCGTCAAAGGTGTCTATGAACGCAATGATGTCAAGATCCGTGAGCTGGAAGGTATGAGCGAAAACAAGGGAATTGCCCAGATTCCGGAAAATGAACTGACGGAAGCTGACCTGATGCCCATCATTGTTGAAAATGGCCTTTCCTATATGGTTGACGTGGTCAATGGACAGAAAACTGGATTTTTCCTTGACCAAAAATATAACCGTCAGGCCGTAGCCCGTATTGCCAAAGGTAAGCATGTCCTTGACTGTTTTACCCATACAGGGGCTTTCGCCCTGAATGCAGCCCGCGGCGGCGCCGCTTCTGTAACGGCTGTCGATATTTCCGGTGAGGCCCTGAAGACGGCCCAGCAAAATATCCTACGGAATCATTTGGTGGATGTCGTAACGACCCGGGAAGCCAATGTCTTTGAGCTATTGACGGAACTCAAGGCGCAGGGCCATGCTCCCTATGATTTCATCATCCTTGATCCGCCGGCCTTTACGAAGTCAAGTTCCACTGTGCGCAGTGCGTTCCGCGGTTATAAGGAAATCAACCTCAAGGCCATGAAACTCTTGCCTCGAGGTGGGTATCTGGCAACCTGTTCGTGTTCTCACTTCATGGAAGATGCCCTTTTTGTGAAGATGCTTCATGAAGCGGCCCGCGATGCCCAGGTGAGCCTGCGCCAAATCGAGGCCCGTCAACAGGCCCCGGATCATCCTATTTTGTATAATGTGCCCGAAACGGACTATCTTAAATTCTACCTATTTCAGGTTGTCTAGGAAAGAAGGAAAAACGCGATGAAACAACGTATGATCATGGCGCTTACTGCACTTTTTACCGTCATGGGAAGCACATTCCTTCCCCGGCTTGAAGCAGCGGCACTGACAACGGAGCAGCGCTACCACCAGTCCCGCATTGTCATGATGACGACCCAGGATAATGCCGTACTCCTTGCCGAACCTAACAAGGACGCCCTCGTGATGGGGTATTATCCTAAAGGCACGCTTTTTGTGCCCATCAATCAGAGCCGCAATGAAACCGAAGGTAAGACCTATAATCTTGTCATTCGCTTTGACGGGGCCGTGGGGTGGCTCGTGTCAGATACCGTGGTTCTAGGAAAACGCTGAGATCCCCTAGGGGAAAGCCGTACTGGACGGCAGAGGGAAAGACATTTTCCCAGCAGAATACCGAGGAAAGGGAGGCACTTCAGGGATGGAGAAGCATGAAGAAATGGGTTCAGAAGTCGCGGCTCAGAATGAAGCCAATCAGGAACTTTTGGAAGAGCAAGTGGAAAACGACCTTACGACAGCCCTTGACCGCAAGGATCGTGACGCGGTAACAACCTTATTGGAGGAAGCCCACCCTATAGACGTTGCCATTGCCCTTGAAGAGGTCTCTGACAGCGACATCCTCTTTTTAAACAGTTTGGTCACGGCTGAGCAGCTGGCCGAAATCGTGGAACAGGCAGAAGAGGATTTGCAGATACGGATCATGAAGCTCCTTGACCTGGACCGCATCCTCGCTGTCTTCCAGTTCATGTCAAAGGACGATATTGTCGATATCCTGGGCAATATGCCCGTCAACCGCCGTAAGGAACTGTTGAAGCTCATGAAAAGCGGTGACCAAACGGTCATCAGGAACCTCCTCGGTTACTCGGAAACGAGCGCTGGAGGGATCATGACGACGGAATTCATTTCCATGCGCAATACACTGACGGTGAGCCAGGCGCTGGAAAAAGTTAAGGAAATCGCCCTCAAAACGGAAGAAATCAATATCCTTTATATTACCAACGAGAAGAAACAGCTCGTTGGAACCGTTTCACTGCGGGAACTGCTTGTTGCCCAAAACTATGATACCCTGCAGGACATCATGGAAGACAATGTCATTTCCGTTGAACCGGAAACGGACCAGGAAGACGTTGCCAGACTCGTCTCAAAATACGACCTGCACGCCATTCCGGTTGTCAATAAACGGATGGGCATCATCGGCATCATCACCGTTGATGATATCATCGATGTCATTGAAGAAGAAAATACGGAAGACATGCTCAAATTGGGCGGTGTCAACAAGGAAGAAGATGTGGACAGTTCTGCCCTGGAATCGGTCCATATGCGGCTGCCCTGGCTCCTTGTCAATCTCGTGACGGCCTTTTTGGCGTCCGCCACGGTTTCCATGTTTGAAGATACCATTTCTCAAGTCGTGGCCCTTGCCGCTTCCATGCCCATTGTAGCCGGTATGGGCGGAAACGCGGCTACCCAGACCCTGGCTGTGGTCATTCGCGGCATTGCCATTGGGGACATCAAGCTTCATGGCAATGAAAAACGCATCCTGAAAAGCATTTTCGTGGGCTTTATGAATGGTATGGTCTGTGGCATCCTTGCGGCCTTTGTTGTTTCCTACATGTATGGCAATCCTTATTTGGGCGTCATCATCCTTGTGGCCATGGTGGCCAACATGATGATTGCGGCTTTTGTTGGCTTTGTCATCCCAGTGGTCCTTAAAGCCTGTCATGCCGATCCCGCTGTTGCCTCGAGCATTTTCATCACGACCTTTACGGATGTGTGCGGCTTCTTCATCTTCTTGGGACTTGCCAAGATCTCCCTGCCTTACCTCATCCGGTAGGAATCCTTTGCTAAGACCGATGGAACGATTTATCCATCGGCCTTTTCGTTTTTGTATAGAATTTGTAAACTCTTTTTCTGAATTTCCCCGTTATTCCTTGAAACATGATATAATCAAACAATATAAAGAAAGGAGCGATGCTGCCTTGTCGCAAAAGTATGGTCTGACCACTCAGGAAGCAGAAGCCTCGCGTGCCCAGTATGGACGCAATGAACTGTCCCGTCCTCCCAAGGAGACATTCTGGCAAAAGTTTGCCGCTAACCTCAAAGATCCCATGATCCGGATCCTCACGGCCGCCCTTGTCATCAATATCATCTTTGTCTATACGGGACATGGAGACTGGCTGGAAACGGTGGGAATCTTTCTTGCCATCCTTCTGGCGACTCTTGTCAGCACCTATTCGGAATATGCCAACGAAAACGCCTTTCAGAAACTCCAGGAAGAAGCCTCTCGGATTTTCTGCAAGGTCTATCGGGATGGGGAGCCCCAGGAAGTAGGCATTGCCGATATCGTAAAGGGAGACGCCATCATCCTCCAGGCGGGTGATAAGGTCCCTGCCGATGGGGTCATGCTCGCCGGCACCCTCAAGGTGGACCAGTCCGTCCTCAACGGGGAAAGTGAAGAAGCTCCTAAGATTCCGGGGAATCCTTCCCTTATCCTTGACCCGGAAAAAGTCGATTTTCTCCAGACCTATGCCGTCTACCGCGGTTCCGTCGTCCTTGAGGGTGAAGGCATTATGCGGGCTGACTGCATTGGGGATCTGTCCGTTTATGGAAAACTGACACAGGAACTCAAGGACAATGAACGGGAAAGCCCGCTCAAGCACAAACTGCGCATCCTGGCTGCCGTCATCAGCCGCATCGGGTATCTGGGCGGGGTCTTCATTGCCCTTGCCGTCATGATCCATAAGATGCTGCAGGCCCCGAGTCTTGGCGCGTACCTCACAAGCGGCGGCGCCCTCGTCCAGGATTTGGTTCAGGCCGTCATCCTCGGTGTCATCATCATCGTCATGGCTGTTCCTGAAGGGCTTCCCCTTATGGTCGCCCTTGTTTCGAGCCTCAACATGCGCAAGATGCTCAGGGATAATGTCCTTGTCCGCAAACTTGTAGGAATCGAAACGGCGGGCAGCCTGAACCTGCTTTTTACAGATAAGACAGGAACCATTACCAAGGGAAAACTGACTGTTGTCACGTTTCTTGCCGGCGATGGCACGGTCTACACAGAATTTACGGCTCTTCCGGAAATGCTCCGCAAGGCCACTTATGCCAACTGTGTCATCAATACGTCAGCTGCTGTGAACGAAGAGGGCAAGATCATTGGCGGGAACATGACGGAAACGGCCCTGAGCGCTTATATGGAAGGCTATAAGACGGATCTTGGTGTGACACGGACCCATTTTGTACCTTTTAACAGTACCAATAAATATTCCTGGGCCCATGTGACGGGGACCTATGATCTGTGCCTTGTCAAAGGGGCTCCGGAAAAACTCCTTCCCGCCGCTGACCAGTACCTTGACGCAGAAGGAAAGAAAGCCGTCCTTACGGGGGACATGAAAAAGTCCCTTGATGAAACCATGGTGGGCTATGCCAAGGACTCCATCCGCATGTTGGGACTTTTCATCCGTGAAGGGGCGATTGCCGGTGAAAAGGTCCCTCAAAACGGGCTGATTCTTGTCGGCATCGTCGGTATCCGTGATGATGTCCGCCCAGAAGCCGTAAAGGCCATCAAGGAAGTCCAACGCGCCGGTGTCCAGGTTGTCATGATTACCGGTGACCGCCGGGAAACGGCCATGGCCATTGCCCGCGATGCAGGCATTCTGAAGGAAGATACCGATATTGTCTGGACCAGTGATGATCTTTCCCGCCTTTCTGACCAACAGGTGCGGGAATCCCTTCGCCATCTACGTGTTGTGGCCCGAGCTCTTCCGATGGATAAATCCCGCCTTGTCCGGATTGGGCAGGAAATGGGACTTGTCGTGGGGATGACCGGAGACGGTGTCAACGATTCGCCGGCCCTTAAAAAAGCCGATGTGGGCTTTGCCATGGGCAGCGGCACGGAAGTTGCCAAGGAAGCCGGCGATATTGTGATCCTTGATGATAACTTCTTATCCATCAAGCAGGCCATTCTTTACGGACGGACCATTTACAACTCCATCTGCCGCTTCATTGTCTTCCAACTGAGCATCAATTTCTCGGCTGTAGCCATCAACCTGCTGGCGCCTTTCTTAGGAATTGAAAAGCCGCTGACCATCATCCAGATCCTGTGGATCAACCTCATCATGGATACCTTGGCAGCCCTTGCTTTTGGCGGCGAGCCTGCCCTTGACCGGTATTTGGAGGAAGCACCAAAGGAGCGGAGTGCGCCCATTGTCAGCTCGTCCATGCTGACGAAGATCATCCTGGGCGGGGCTTACACGACTCTTCTCAGTCTGATGCTGTTCTTGTGGGGGCCCTTGAAGGATCTTTTCCGGCCCCATGCAGAAGCACTGCCCCTTTATACGGGATTTTTCTGCACCTATGTGTTCCTTGCCGTCATGAACGCGTTCAATGTGCGTGTTGATTCTGTCAATCTTTTCGATCACCTCACAAAGAATCGGGGCTTCATCGAAATCAATGCCATGATCATCGTCATTCAGGTCATCATGACCTATGTAGGCGGCCGCGTACTGCGGGTCGTACCGCTTACCTTAGGGGAGTGGGGGACTGTCCTTCTTCTTTCTTTGTCCATCCTCGTTGTGGGGACGCTCTTTAAGGTTATTGCCCAAAATCATTAAGGCCGGGGGCCATGGGAAAATGAGGACGTCGTTTTTTCATGGCCCTTTCTTTTGATTGATCCATCTTGACATTATCTTCACATTTTCTCCACCCCTTGATCAAGGACATCTGCTACAATATAGGAGAAGCAGAAAGGAGATGGAAGCGATGAAAAAAATTATGATTCTGGCCCTCTTGACCCTATTTGCCATTCCGACCTACAGTGTCCTTGCTGCAGAAAGCCCAGCGTCTAACAACACGGCGCAGACTGATCGCGCTCCCTATTGTTGGGGTGGGTATCGTGGTGGCAATGGAAACTATGGCGGCTGCCCGGGCTGGCAGTACCAGAACCAAAATAACAACTGATCCCTTTGGGAATCGACCCTTCTCTCTAGGCTTACGAGGGAAGGGTCATTTTCTTTTTTTCCATCCTATGCTATCATTACAGGCACTGAAGGAGGTGGCACGATGCCTGCAAATTCCATACTCATTGCTGATGATGATGAGAAGCTTCTCAGCGTCCTTCTTTCCTATTTCAAGGACGAGCAGTTTACTGTCTATCTGGCCCGCGATGGGGCGGAAGCCCTCAAGCGCCTCAAGGAAGATCATCCCGATATCATGGTCCTTGACATCATGATGCCCGGAATCGATGGCTTTGAAGTCTGCCGCAGGGCGCGGCAATTTACAGATATTCCTATCATTTTCCTTTCTGCCAAGGACGATGAAGCCGACCGGCTCGTTGGGCTCCATTTGGGGGCTGATGATTATGTGGTAAAACCTTTTCATGTACGGGAACTGATTGCCCGCGTAAAAAGCTTTCTCCGGCGCCGCCGCGGGGAAGTCCTCAGCCAGGTCGCTTCCTACGAGATCCGGGACCTATTCATTGATAAGGAACGTTTTGAAGTACGCCGGAAAAAGGCGTGGATTTCCCTTACCCCAACGGAATTCAGCCTGCTTGATATCCTTGCCTCTGCACCGGATCGTGTCTTTAGCCGCATGCAGCTCTTGGAAAAGGCCATGGGCGGCGCCTATTACGAAGGTGCGGAACGGACCATTGATACCCATATCCGGAACCTCAGAAAGAAGCTGGAACCGGATCCGTCCCAACCAATCTATATTGTGACCGTTTACGGAGTTGGCTATAAATTCCAGGGAGCGCGCCATGAAGCATAAAAACAGCCTTGCTTTTCGTTTGACCGTCATGGTCCTTGTCTTGCTCCTTGTGACCATTGGGGCCATGATGTTTCTTACAAAGTTCCAGATGGATGCCCATTTTTCCCAATACCTATATAATTCATCCCATATGATGGGGCAAGCAAGAGGCATGCACGGCATGATGCATGGACCGGCTGAAACTGTCTATCTGTCTTCCGTCCATAGCAGCCTTTTTTGGCTGGGCTTTGGCATGGCCCTGTTAAGTGCCTTGATCTGCTTTCTCATGGTGCGGGAAGCCCTGCGTCCTCTTAAGGACCTTACGCAGGCGGCTCGATCCATCAAGAAAGGCTGCTATGACCAGCACGTTCCGGTTTATTTTTATGACGAAGTCGGGCTTCTTACGGAGACTTTCAATGAAATGGCCCGCGCCCTCGATGAAGCGGAAAAAGGAAGACGGCAGCTTTTTGCAAATATGGCGCATGAACTGCGGACCCCCCTTGCTATCATCAGCAGCAATCTTGAAGGCATGATTGACGATGTGTTTCCCCTTGACAAGAAACGTCTTCTTTCCATGGAAGACGAAGCCCTGCGCATGGGGCGCCTGATCCAGAACCTGCGGGACCTATCCCTTGCCGAAGTGGGGCAACTGGAGCTCCATAAGGAAAAAGGAGACCTAGTCGTGCTCATCAAAAAAGCCGTCGCCATGATGGCACCCCTTTTTGAAGAAAAAAAGCTGTCCGTGACCCTGTCCCTTGAAGATTCTCTTCCGGATCTTCTGTTTGACCGGGACCGCATGAACCAGGTCATCTATAACTTATTGGGCAACGCTGTGCGTTATGTCCCACAGGGGCGCGCCCTCTTTATTTCCGCAGTTAGCCAGATGGATGGGAAAAACGCCTATCTCCTTACGGAAATCCGGGATACGGGGGACGGCGTTCCGCCCGATAAGCTGCTGCACCTTTTCCAGTATTTCTACCGCGGTGAAACCTCGAGGAACCGCCAGAGCGGCGGCAGCGGCATCGGCCTTGCCCTGGCCCGTCAGCTAGTCCAAAGCCATGGCGGAAAACTCTGGGCCGAAAGCAAGGTGGGGGAAGGGACAAGCTTCTTCTTTACCCTCCCCGTAACAACTGACAACGCACACCCTACAATTCAAAACTAGCAGTAAAAGGGCCCTGCCAAGAGATGATTCCCGGCAGGGCCCTTTGAATCATGATTTTTTGAGGGCTGTAAGGTCCGCATCGTAGCGCTTAAGAACGGGGTCAATGGCCTTTAGGAAAATGGCAAGACGTTTTGTCCCAAGAGGCGTCAGATGGATGAAGGTGGACCGCTTATCTGTCTTACAGGTGGTGCGCATAATGACGCCGCAGGAGTGCTCAAACTGCTGGAGCATGCGGCTTGTGGCGCTGGGACTGAGTCCGACTTTCTGGGAAAGGTCCTGGATGGCAAGGGCCTTATCCTCACTTTTACTTAAAAAGTAGAGGGTGTAGAATTCGTTGAGGCTTACACTGTGCTCACACTCAAGAAGGGTTTTTTCAAGGGCTTTCTTGATTTCTTCATGGCGGCAGCGGAAGCTAAGCCAATCTGCTAACGTTGCCATAGCTTTATGCCTTCATGCGGATGACCAGCTCTTTTGCTGCCACAAGACCGAGCTTATTGGCAGCAAGGGGACTGTCACCGGTGATTACATTGCGGTCCACATGGACGGCCCCTGTAATGTCGGAATTGAGGAGATGGACCCCAAGCTTTTCGAGGCTTGCGGCAAGAAGCCAGCGGAGGCACCCCGGCATGTAGCCAATGTCCTGGTTGGCCCCTTCGTCAAGGGCATCGGGGAAGACTTCCATATCAAACCCTTTGAAGAGATAATCTTCCGGTTTTTCATCAATGGCCGCAGCAAGAAAGGCCGCCGGTCCATGGCAGAGGGAAATCAGGACCTTGTTTTCCTTCATGGCCCACAAAAGGACGCGTTTGACGTCGAGGCTGAACGGTAGTCCTACAAGGGCTGCATGGCCGCCTGGAAAGAAGGCTCCGACATAGCAGCTCTCAGGTTTTGTTACTTCGCCAATGATGTCAGACAGGCGTTTAGGTTCCTTGAACTTTGGCAGGATGCTGTCATAGTAGCCCATGACAGCCTTGTCTTCTGTCGGCATGGCCCATTGCTCCAATTTGACCGGATTTCCGGAGAGCGTAGCTACCTCGATTTCAAAACCCGCATGGGCGAGATGCATCATGGGGAGCAGGGTCTCAACAGGATGGTTCCCCGTGGAAAAGAAATTATCCTTTTTCGTAAGGACGTAGCGTTCATCACTTGCGACAACAAGGATTTTTTTGGTGGGCCCTTCATAGGGGGTGATGCCGCCGTATCCCTTGAAATCGGTGACCTTGCTTGTATAGACGCTCAGGGAGTATTCGGAAGGGAAAAAGGCATTGCGTTCTGCCCGGTCAGGAACTGGAAGCTTACTGAGTTCAGTGGTCATAAGAAATTTCTCCTTTAACAATGAATGAATTTTTAAATTGCTTGCACACGCAAATAAATAATACCGAATCATTGTCCTTTTGTCAAGAAAAAAGGGGGAGAGGAGGCCTTTCCCCACCCCCATGAAACGGGCTAGACCCGGAATGAAGCATGGGACCCCATAACCCCGCCCGTGACGATGAGCTGGGCGGGAATCCGTTCCTTGAGCTCTGCCACGTGGGAAATGATGCCGACAAGGCGGCCCCCTTTCTGGAGGTCCATGAGCGTGTTCATGGCTTTGTCTAGGGTTTCCGGATCAAGGGAACCAAAGCCTTCATCGACCAGGATGGTATCCAGATGAAGCCCCCCGGCATAGGACTCAAGGACATCTGAAAGACCAAGGGCAAGGGAAAGGGAGGTGAAGAAGCTTTCCCCGCCTGACAGGGTATGGACTGACCGTGCCTGTCCCGTGTACGCGTCAAGGATTTCCAGGTCGAGTCCCTGCTCCTTCCGGGCATCGTATATGCCTTCCCGGCGATAGAGGGTATAACGGCCTTCACTGATGGACGAAAGGCGCAGGTTGGCTGCCTTGAGAACAGCGTCGAGGATGGATTGGAGAACGTAGGCAGAAAAGGACAGGTTCTCGCTGTTTTGCCCCTTTGCTGTGGCCGCAAGAAGGCCGATAGGACCATAGTCGTCCTGGAGTTTTGCAATTTTTTCTTCAAGGCTTTTCAGGGCATCCCTTTCCTTTTCCTCGCGGGCGATGCGCTCGCCAAGGGCACCTCGTTGTGTTGCCAGGGCTTCATAATAGCTGCGGGCTGCCTTTTCCTTTTCTTCAAATGGCGCCAACAGGGGTTTTTCCTTCCCTCTGATTTCGTTCTGAAGGATCTTCAGTTCCCCTTCCGTGCTGGCTTTCTGCGCTTCAAAACGGGTCACTTCTTCTTGCATGGCCTCTTTTTGGGTAAGGTCATGATGGGCGGCAAGAAAGGCGGGCTGATCGGGGAAAGAAGAGGCTTCAAGAGCCTTTTTGAAGGACTCTTTGTCCTGATTGAGCGCTTGATGGGCTTCCCTTGCGGAACGCTTTGCCGTTTCCAGGCTGCCGGCTGCTTTTTTCAGCGCACCTTGGGCCTTTTCAAGGGCGTCTTGTTCTTTTTTCAGGGCCGCGATTTTTTCTTCAAGATCGTGCTGCTCTTTTTGCAGACGGGCCTTTTCTTCCTGGGTCTGGGTAGCTGGATGGGGATGGGTGAGGGAGCCGCAGACGGGGCATGGTTTCCCCTTTTCAAGACTTCCAGCAAGGCGGACCATTTCGCCTGAAACTGCCCTCATGCGGGCCAGTTCTTCCCGCGCCCGGGCTACTTCTTCTTGGAGCAGGGCCGTATTGGTGCCTGCTGCTTTTTGGGAACGAGCCGTGACTTCTAAAAGGGCGCGCCCATGGTCCTTTTCCGCTTCTTTTTCGAGAGCTTCCGCCTGACGCGCCCGATTGAGGCTTTGCCAGGCCCTGTCATAAGGGGCGTGGAGTTTTTGTGCTTCATCAAGGAGTTTCAGCTTCTTTTTCAGACTTTCGATGGACCCTTCTTTTTTTTCAAGGGCTTTGCGGCGCGCACAGACCGCTTCGTAGGAGGCAAAGAGGACCTGCTGCTTTTTTGCCCCTTCAAGGGCTGCTGTCGCTTTTTTAAGGACGGCATTGGCTTTTGCGGCTTCTTTTTCCTTTTCCTTCAATAGGCGCTTATTTTCGCTGAGCACCTGGACCAGTTCTTCCAGGGACGCGGTTTGGGCCTGTTCCAGCAGATGAGTCTTTTTGGCGGCTGTTTCTTCGTAGTCTTTTTTGAGGGCCTTTGCCCGCGCGTCGAGGGCTTCTTCCAGTTTTCGGTAGGCTTGGGTCTTGAAGAGGGTCTCCAAGATGATGCGGCGCTCTTTGGAATCGGCCATGAGGAAACGGCGGAATTCACCTTGGGGAAGGACCATGAGCTGACGGAACTGGGCCGCCTTGAAGCCTAAGATGGCTTCTACTTCCCTTGTGACGGCGCCGTAGCTTGACGCAAGGAGCGTGCGTTCCCCCTTATCATCGATTTCAACAAGGCAAGCTCCGGCAGGAACGCTCCGCGTTCCTTCGCCGCGCTGTTTTACAAGTTCCTGTTCCGGCGTCCTTGTCACCTCATAGGTGCGATCCTGGTTCGTAAAAACAAGCTGGACCTCGGTTTTTACTTTGGGGGACGCATAGTCGCTCCGTAAGGAGCGGTTTTCCCGCAGGTCGCCGCTGGCGGTTCCATAAAGGGCAAAGGTCATGGCATCAAGGATGGTCGTCTTGCCACTTCCCGTGGGACCGGTGATAAGAAAGAGCTGATGATTCTTAAGGACTGTAAAATCAATGGTTTCCTTGTCCGCATAGGGCCCAAAGGCCTGCATCATGAGTCGTCTTGGTTTCATCAGGCGTTCCTCCCTTCGCGTCGTGTTTCGTCAAGGACCGCGGCAAGGAGGCTTTGTTCCCTGTCATCCATAGACCGTTTCTGAATGGTTTCAAAAAAGTGTTCAAAAAGTTCTACTTCCGTAAGGTTCTTGCGCTGCCTAGCCGGATCTTCTTTCTTTTCTTTGGAAAGTCCTTCATACCCCAGCTGCAGGATATGGGGATAGACGGCTTCCAGGCGGCTTTTGGGGTCAAGGACAGGCGTACTGTCCGTGAGGACGATCTTAAGGTAATTCTCCCTTTCTTCCAGACGGGGATGAGTCAAAAGGTCCTCAAAGCGCCCCTTGAGGACAGAGAGCTCATGAGGGGGCGTGAGTACAAGCGGGGTTGTCGTGACATTTCCTGCTGCGTCCATGTCGACGATGATGACCCCTTTTTTCTGGCTTACTTCAGAAAAGGAATATTTCATGAGGGACCCGCAGTAAAAGGCCCGGTCCGACAGGCGCTGCTGGGCGTGGAGATGGCCCAGGGCCGTATAGTGGAAAGCGTCATATAAGGAAAGGGCAACCGAACTGGAGCCACCGGCAGCAAGGGGCCGCTCCGAGTCAGGGGTGACTTGTGCCCCCGTGACAAAAGTATGGGACAGGGCAATCTTGCGTGACTTCTGCGGGATTGCCGAAAGAATCCCTGCAATCTGCCAGGAAAGAGCAGCTTCATGGGTGGTCTTTTTATCCCCCGACAGCTCCGTCGCCGTAAGGGGCTCGCAGTAGGGAAGTGGGGCCACGTAGATGGGACCTGTTTTGTCGGAAAGGATGACCGGTTTTGGCTTGGCACTTGCAGGCCCTGTGATAAAGAGGTTTTCCGACGCAAACAGGGCCCTGCCAAAATTAAGCCGGTCAGGGTTATCATGATTGCCTGCAATGATGACGGTCGGGATCTTTTCCCCCAGGACGAGTTGGACGAGGATTTCATCAAGGGCGCGTACGGCTTCCGTGGGCGGGACGGAGCGGTCATAGATATCGCCTGCAATGAAGAGGGCATCGATCTTTTCCTCCCTGATGATGCTCATAAGCTCGCCAAGGACCGCCATCTGGTCCTCAAGGAGATGAAGGCCATGAAAGATGCGCCCCAGATGCCAGTCCGATGTGTGGAGAAAACGCATGATACCCATCCTTTCTGTACATGGAAAAAAGAAAAGGGCTGTGAAAAAATGAGCCAATCATCTCTTCGAAGCCCTTTCTTCGTCTGTTGTGGTTTTATGGTTTCATCAATAAAAAGGAACGGCAGCCGCTTGTCCGGGTCGTTATTCTAGGGCCCAAGCTCATTTTTCTAATCTTTTTTTTACGGCCGTCATCAGGGGTGACTTCATGATGAGTCCCGCTAGCAGGGCACCGCCTAAGGCACTCATGCCAAAGGGAATGACAAAAAAGTAAAAGGGCACGGTCTTTCCCATGAGGTAGGTACTCATGAACGAGGCGATGAGCGCGGCAACAAGACCCGTACCGATCATTTCACCCAGAAGGGAAGCCCCCTCTTTTTTTGTGCGGGTAAAGAACATTCCTGCAAGGTACGCCCCGACGATGCTTCCTGGAAAAGCCAGAAGGGAGCCGGTCCCCAATAGATTGCGCAAAAGGGCAATGAGAAAGGCCACAATAGCGGCTTTCTTGGGACCTATCAGGACACCGGCCAGGCAGTTGATAAGGCTCTGCATGGGAAAGCATTTGCTGACGCCGACGGGGATATAGAAAAGACCCGCCGTAAGGGTTCCCAAGGCGACAAAAAACGCGGATAAGGTAAGACAAAAGGATTTCATGGTCATGACCTCTTTTTATGGAATGGAACTGCTTTCCTTAGTATAGCCTACTTTGGGAGGCAAAAAAAGGGGCCCGGCCCGGTTTGTGAAGAAAAAAGGACAAATCATGACGCTTGCCCTTTCGTCGTGTATAATAGGGGAAGAACCTAGGAAAGGACACCTCGATGATGAAAAAGATCCTGCTTCTTTTTTGCCTTGTTTTTGGACTTTCTTTTGTCCCGACGGCCCAAGCGGCCATGATCAGTGAAAAACAGGAAATTGAAATGGGGGAAAGGGCGGGAAAAGCCCTGGAAGCCCAATATGGACTCTATCAGGATGATGAAGTGGCAAGCCGCATCGACCGCATCGGAAAAGCCCTTGCCGCTCATTCGACGCGGCAGATTCCCTATACCTTCAAAGTCCTCAATACACAGGACGTCAATGCTCTTGCTTGTCCCGGCGGCTTCATCTATGTCTATAAGGGCCTTGTGGATACCATGACCAGTGATGATGAGCTTGCCGCTGTCTTGGGCCATGAAATTGGCCACATTGAAAAGCGCCATACCGTCCATCAGATTGAAAAACAGATGGCCCTGTCCCTTCTTACCATCCTTGCTGGCGCGGCCAGCGGGGATCCTGGCGCAGGACTGGCCCTTGCTTCCACGGTCAGTTCGGCCCTCATGGCAAGCTACAGTCGGGGAGATGAGCGGGAAGCCGATCAGGAGGGCTTCCGTCTTGTGAAAGAAGCTGGCTTCAATCCCTATGGTGCTGCCGTTACGATGGCAAAACTCGAAGACCTTGCCAAGGATTATGGCAATCCCGAGTATGGTCTTTATTCGTCCCATCCAGAACCGGAAGCCCGTCTTAAAGCTGCCCTCAAAGAGGTGGACGCCCTTCATCTGCCGGAAAAAGTAACGGAAAATGCAGATGGCAGTGCCACCGTATCTGATGGGACGTTTTCCTATACATTCAGCAAGGCCCATGGCTATGATAAGCCCCTTTATCGGGCCCGCCTCATGGCAGGGGCCCTGTATCTGGTCGAAAAGAGAGGCCCTGTGGACGGGACTCATTTCATTTCCATTGACAGCGACCGCTCAAGTGATATCTATTATGAGGATATCCGCATCCTGCGTTTTTATGACAGTGACCGCGCGCTGGGAGAAAGCCTCAGTGATGGAGCGATGCGCATTACGGAACAGCTCCAGAAATGGGCGGCAGCTGCGGCTGATCGGCAAAAGGCGCAAAAAGCAGTCAGTATCCATCCGCCTCTTAAAAAAGCAGCCTAAGGAGGACTCACCATGGTGCCTTTACGAGAACATGAAACCCTTTGGCAGTATCTGAAAAAGCAGACGCGTCCCATCGTCCTTTATGGCATGGGAAATGGGGCGGATGCCATTCTTGATCGCTTGGATCGATTGGACATTCCCGTCAATGCCGTCTTTGCCAGCGATGAATTTGTCCGGGGGCAGGTTTTTCGGGGGTTTCCCGTCTTGACCTACGCCAAGGTTCACGCGGCCTATCCGGACGCCATCGTGCTCATTGCCTTTGCTAGCGAGCGGCCTGAGATCCTTGCCCGCTTTTTTGCCATCAGCCGTCAGCATGAGACCTACGCACCCCATCTGCCTTTATTTGGCGATGAATCAGTGGTCTCGCCGGCTTGGCTCCTTGCCCATGAAACGGAACTGGAAGCTGTCTATGAACGCCTTGCCGACAGCAAGAGCCGCCGTGTTTTTTGCGATATCCTTGACTATAAACTCAGCGGGAAGCTGACCTATCTGGAAGGGGTCTCACGGCGGTGGGACGATCTTTTGACCCTTTTTTCCTGGTCCGACCGGGAACGCTATGTGGATCTTGGCGCCTATAACGGCGATACACTGCGGGAGTTCCTTGCCCTTACGGATGGTCAATATGAGCATCTGGATGCCGTAGAGCCGGACCCGAAGAACTTTAAGAAATTGCGGATCTTTGTGGAATCCCAGCAGATTCGCAAATGCGCCCTCCATCAAAAGGCTATTTGGAGCGGGATGACCTCTTTGCCGCTCGCTGCCAAGGGCGGCAGGATGTCCTATCTTGCGCAGACGGGAAAAACCGTCACGGAAGGGGTAAGCCTTGATGAAATCGTGGGGAAGGAGCGCGTCACCTATATCAAGATGGATGTGGAAGGCGCGGAAAAAGAGGCCCTTTTGGGTGGTGCGGAAAGCATCCATACGTGGCATCCCAAGATGCTCATTGCTGGCTACCATCATGATGATGACCTGTGGCGCCTGCCCCTATCCATTTGGCAGCTGGTACCGGAGTATCGTATCTATCTCCGCCGCCACCCTTATGTGCCGTGCTGGGAAATCAATTTCTTCTGCACTATATAAAAGTTAACAAAATGAAGCAGTTTTTCTTATATTCTTCTCTAAAAGGAATCATTCTGTTGTACCCTAAGACGGAATATGGTATGATTACCAAATACAGCAGTTCATTATGGAACTTGACTGACCACAGTAGAAAAGAAGGAAAGAAGGATGGGAAGTATGAAAAACTTGACCAATGCAAAAAAAGGCTTGATCCTCCTTGCCGTTGCTGTTTTGGGCCTTACGGCAGGATGTGGGGGCGATAAGGGGTCCGCACCAGCCCAAAAAGACAGTGCCAAGATTGGCGTTGTCCAGCTCGTGACCCACGATGCCCTTGATGCTGCCAATAAAGGCTTTATCGATGCCCTTGCAGCCAATGGCTACAAAGAAGGGCAGAATCTTGAAGTGGACCAGCAAAATGCCCAGGCTGACCAATCCAATCTGCAGACCATTGCCCAGCGTTTTGTCAACAACAAAGTGGACCTGATCTGTGCCATTGCAACGCCGGCTGCCCAAACCGTAGCTAATGCAACAAAGACCATCCCTATTTTAGGAACGGCCATTACGGATTACAAAGAAGCCAAGCTCGTCAAGGATAACGCAAAGCCGGGGACCAATGTTTCGGGCACGACGGACATGAACCCTATTGATAAGCAGGTTGACCTCTTAAAGACCCTCCTGCCCAAGGCCAAGACGGTCGGTGTCATGTACTGCTCCAGCGAAGTCAATTCCCAGCTCCAAGTTTCCATCATGAAGAAGATTGCCGGGGAAAAGGGACTGACCGTCAAGGAAGCGACGGTAACCAACGTCAATGATATCCAGCAGGCTGCCCAAGGCCTTGTGGCCCAAGGGGTCGACGTCATCTATATCCCGACAGATAACGTCATGGCTTCGGCCGTACCGGTTCTTACAAAGGTGACCAATGCTGCCAAGATTCCTGTGATTGCCGGTGAACCGGGGGAGGTCCGGAAGGGCGCTCTTGCGACCATCGGGATCGACTACTACAAACTAGGTTACCAGACGGGCCTGATGGCCGTGAAGGTGCTTCGCGGGGAAGCAAAACCCCAGGATATGCCCATTGAAACCCAAAAGGATGTCAAGGCAACGGTCAATGACACGGCAGCTAAACTTCTGGGAATCACCATCCCGGAATCCATCCGTAACGGTGCCGATGTTGTCCAATAAGAAGAAAATGGGTCAAAAAAGATCCATGACGGAGCTGCAGCTGGTAAGAGCACTGCAGCTTCGTTCTGATTTATGAGCGATAAAGGAGGCAGCATCCGTTATGATTGATTTGATAATTCCCACTCTCTCCCAAGGACTTTTGTGGTCCCTCTTGGCTCTTGGTGTCTACATCACGTTCCGGGTCCTTGATTTTGCCGATATGACCGTCGAAGGGTCCTTTCCCTTGGGTGCCGCCATTTGTGTCTATTTCCTGATCCGGGACCATCATCCCTTGCTGGCCCTGCTTGCCGCTGGTCTTTTGGGCGGCGTTGCAGGCATCGTGACGGGACTTCTTCACACGAAGCTTCGCATCCCGTCGCTGCTTGCAGGAATCCTTTCCATGATTGCCCTTTATTCCGTCAACCTGCGTATTATGGGTAAAGCCAATGTTTCCCTTTTGGGAAAGGAAACAGCGTTTACCTATATGGAAACCTTGGGCCTTGACTATGCCCAGTCCGTCTTTATCGTAGGGCTCTTGGCCACGGTGGTCATCGGGACCTTGATCTACTGGTTCTTTGGTACGGAAATCGGAGCCGCCATCCGGGCCACGGGTTTTAACCCGCAAATGATCCGCGCCCAAGGCATCGATACCAATGTCATGCTTCTTTTGGGGCTTTTCTTGAGTAATGCCCTCACCGCCATGGCTGGCGCCTTCATTGGCATGAACAATGGCTTTTTCGATGTGGGAATGGGCGTAGGCACCATCGTCATCGGCCTTGCATCTGTCATCATTGGGGAAGTCCTCTTTGGCACGCGGAGTTTCAAGAACAGCTTGGTTTCCGTTATCCTCGGATCCATCGTTTACCGTTTTGTCATTGCCATCGTGCTCCAGATGGGAATGCCACCCAACGATCTCAAGCTGTTTACGAGTGTGCTTGTCGTCATTGCCCTTGCTCTGCCCATGATGCGGGATAAGGTCCAGAGAAGAAAGGTGGGCTGACCATGCTGGAACTGAAAAATATTAGTAAGACCTTTTTTCCCGGAACCATCAATGAGAAAAAAGCTTTGCGCGGCGTCGATCTCCATATGGAAACGGGGGATTTCATCACTATCATCGGTGGCAATGGTGCGGGGAAATCGACACTCCTAAATTCCATTGCCGGTGTCTTTCCCATTGATGAAGGATCCATCACCATTGATGATGTGGAGCTTACCCAGATGCCGGAACATCAACGGGCCCGCTATATTGGCCGCGTTTTCCAGGATCCCATGATGGGTACGGCAGCCGGCATGATGATTGAAGAAAATCTCGCCATAGCCAGCCGCCGCGGCAAAAGGCCGGGGCTCTCCTGGGCCCTTAAGGAAGAGGAACGTTCCCATTTCAGGGAACTGTTAAAGGAACTGGACCTAGGACTTGAAGACCGCCTGACTGCTCGGGTGGGACTGCTTTCCGGCGGACAGCGCCAAGCTCTGACGCTCCTTATGGCCGCCATGAACCATCCTAAATTGCTCCTTCTTGATGAGCACACGGCGGCCCTTGATCCAAAAACGGCCGAAAAGGTCCTTGCCCTGACGCAAAAAGTCATTGCCCGGGACCATCTGACAAGCCTCATGATTACGCACAATATGCGGGATGCCCTGCGTTTTGGCAACCGCCTCGTCATGATGAATGCCGGCCGCATCGTTGTCGATGTGGGCGGCGAAGAAAAAAAGCGGCTGACCATCCCGGACCTCCTGAATCTCTTTGAAAAGGCCTCGGGAGAAGAACTTGATAATGATCGAATGATCCTGGGCTGATCTGGGATCAATAATTGAACGAGAGGGGACATGACTTCCATGAAGAAAGTACCATTTGTTACGAAAGCACAGGTCGAGGAAATTGCAAAGACTTATCCAACGCCATTTTACATCTATGATGAAAAAGGTATCCGCGAAACGGCACGGAAAATCAACCAAGCCTTTTCCTGGAACAAGGGCTATAAGGAATATTTTGCTGTCAAGGCAACGCCCAACCCTTATATTTTGAAGATCCTCCAAGAAGAAGGCTGCGGGACCGATTGTTCGTCCTACACGGAACTTTTGATGAGTAAGGTCTGCGGATTTTCCGGCCGTGACATCATGTTCTCGTCAAATGATACACCGGACCAGGATTATCGCCTGGCCGCTGAACTGGGAGCCATCATCAACCTTGATGACTTTACCATGATTGACACGGTAGAGCGTCTCGTCGGTATCCCGGAAACAATTTGTTGCCGCTATAATCCGGGCGGTACCTTTGCCCTTGGCAATGACATCATGGATAATCCTGGCGACTCCAAATATGGGATGACCAAGGCCCAGCTCATGGAAGCCTTCAAGATCCTCAAGAAGAAGGGCGCCAAGGAGTTTGGCATCCATGCCTTCCTTGCCAGCAATACCGTGACCAATGAATATTATCCGGAACTGGCCCGCCAGCTTTTTGAACTGGCCGTGGAAGTCAAACATGAAACGGGGATTGCCGTCAGCTTCATCAATCTTTCCGGCGGCGTCGGCATTCCTTACCGTCCGGACCAGACGCCAAATGATATCCTGGCCATTGGTGAAGGGGTTCACCGCGTCTATGATGAGGTCTTTGGTCCTGAAGGCATGACAGACGTGCGTCTCATGACGGAAATGGGCCGCTTTGTCACGGGGCCTTATGGAGCGCTTATCGCAAAGGCCATCCATTTCAAGCATATCTATAAGGAATATGTCGGTCTTGATGCCTGCGCGGCCAACTTGATTCGTCCTGCCATGTACGGAGCCTACCATCATATTACGGTCCTTGGCAAGGAAAATGCCCCCTGCGATCATAAATATGACGTGACGGGCGGCCTCTGTGAAAACAATGATAAGTTCGCCGTTGACCGGATGCTGCCGGAAATTGAAGAAGGTGACTATCTTTTCCTTCATGATGCCGGCGCCCACTGCTACGCCATGGGCTACAATTATAACGGTAAGCTATGGTGCGCAGAACTCCTGCTCCAGGAAGACGGAACCGTCAAGATGATCCGCCGCGCCCAGACTCCGAAAGACTATTTTGCAACCCTCGACTTTACTGGTCTTTTTGATGGAGTGGAATGATGAAGAAAAATGACACGGAAAGAACCTTGGAAGGGATGATCCATATCCCGACACTGAAACTGCGCCTTGCCCTTGAAGGAATTCTCGTTGGCCTGTTTGCCGGTGGCTGTATTGCCCTTTTGCGCAGCTGCCTTGAATACGTTTCGGAACGGCGCTCCCTCATGGTGGCTTTTTTGCAGAACGTCTCCATGACCTACGCCTTCTTCTGGGTCCTTGCCCTTGTGATGACGAGCCTTGTCATCAGCGGCCTTGTTAAATGGGTCCCCATCGCTGGCGGCAGCGGCATCCCTCAAGTGCGCGGTATCGTCATTGGCGTTTATTCCAGCCTCCATTGGTTTCGTGTCATCGTGGTCAAACTCATCACAACCGCACTGGGGATTGGAGCGGGGCTGTCCATGGGGCGGGAAGGACCTTCCGTCCAGATTGGCGGTATGGCAGGTCAGGGCATAGGCAAACTCTTCCGTAACTCCAATGTGGAGACTCGGGCCCTCATCAGCAGTGGTGCGGGGGCCGGACTTGCTGCCGCCTTCAATGCGCCGATGGCAGGCTGCCTTTTTACGATGGAAGTCATCCATAAAAACCTTTCCGCCCTTGTCATGCTGCCAACCCTTATGGCCAGCCTGACGGCCGCTGTAGTGGCTCACTTCGTGTTTGGCACGGAAACGGTTTTTGCTATTCCGCGTATGCCCATCCTCGATGCGGCCTATTTGCCCCATTTGGCCCTTTTGGGGCTTTTTACGGGGACAATCGGGGTGCTTTTCAATAAGGCATCCCTGAACATGGGGCGTTTCTATGGCCTCTCTTTTTTCAAGGCACCGTGGATAAAGCTCCTTTTCCCGCTCCTTCTTACCATCCCTCTCACGTTCTTTTTTCCCTACGTATTGGGGGCCGGGGATGGGGTCATAGAAGATATGGTGGAACTTAAGGGAACGGTTCCCTTCATCATCCTGCTCCTTGTCGGGAAATTTGCCTTTACCATGTTCAGTACCGGTTCCGGCGCGCCAGGCGGTTCCCTTCAGCCTATGCTCGTACTAGGGGCCATCTGCGGAGGCCTTTACGGTAACCTTGCTGCAGGCCTTGGCCTTTTGCCGCCGGAATATCGGCTCCATATGGTGGTCTTTGCCATGGCCGGCTTTTTCACGGGCTCTGTCAGGGCTCCTGTTACGGGGATCCTGCTTCTCTTGGAACTGACAGGCCGGTTCTATCATATGGTTCCCCTCGGTATCGTTACACTTTTTGCCTATGCTGCAGGTGAACTGCTCCGCGATCGGCCCATCTTTGACGCTATTCTCGAAGATGACCTTAAGGTCCGCTTCCCGAAAACGGCCAAAAAGGACCAGCTGCAGCGCAATCCCTATGTTTATGAAGCTGCTGTGGAAAGCGGTTCCCTTGCTGAAGGCAAAAGCTTGAAGGAGTTGAAGTTTCCTGGCAAAGCCCTGGTGGTTTCCGTGCGGCGTGGTGACAGTACCCTCATCCCCGACGCCAGCCTTGTGCTTATGCCAGGTGATTATCTTTACATTCTCCCTAACGAGGCACGGATCTCAGACCTGACTGGCCTGCTCAAGACCCAAGAAAAAGAATAAGGTTTTTCCCCTGCGGCTGCCGCAGGGTTTTTTCGTCATGAACCTTCCTTCTGGATTCCCTGCGTTTTTCGCTGCCTTCCTATGTTATAATAAAAAGTACGAAACATAAGGAGGTATGGCCATGGAAGAAGACAGCCTGTTTAAGACCCCTCACCATGAACCGTTGGCGGAACGGCTCCGACCCAAGACGCTGGATGAGTTCCAGGGGCAGCAGCACCTACTGGGTAAAGGCAAAGTCCTGCGCAACTTGATTGAAAGGGACCAGATTTCTTCCATGATTTTCTGGGGCCCGCCCGGCGTGGGAAAGACAACCCTTGCAAAGATCATCGCCCATACGACAAAAGCCAGTTTCATCACTTTTTCGGCTGTGACCAGCGGCATCAAGGAAATCCGCGCGGTCATGCAGCGGGCGGATGAACAGACGCGGTTTGGCCAGCGGACCATCGTCTTTATCGACGAAATTCACCGCTTCAACAGGGCCCAGCAGGACGCCTTCCTACCCTTTGTAGAAAAAGGAAGCATCATCCTTATCGGGGCGACGACGGAAAACCCGTCCTTTGAAGTAAATGGTGCCCTTTTGTCCCGCTGCAAGGTTTTTGTTCTCAAGGAGCTTACGACAGAAGACATCATGGCCCTTTTGAAACGGGCCTTGACCGATTCCCGGGGCTTGGGAGACCAGCATATCCATATGGATGATGACAAGCTCCGCATTGTCGCGGAATTTGCCAGCGGGGATGCCCGCAGTGCCCTGTCCACGCTGGAAATGGTCGTCCTAAATGGGGACGCAAGGGAAGATGGAATCTATGTGACGGAAGAGACCCTAAAAGAGTGCACGAGCCAAAAATCCTTCCTGTATGACAAATCTGGGGAGGAGCACTATAATCTCATTTCCGCCCTCCACAAATCCATGCGCAATTCCGATCCCGATGCCGCTGTCTATTGGCTTGCCCGCATGCTGGAGGCGGGGGAGGATCCTTTATACATTGCCCGCCGCGTTGTTCGCTTTGCCAGTGAGGATGTCGGGATTGCTGACTCCCGGGCCCTTGAAGTGGCCGTTGCTGCCTATGAGGCCTGTCATTTCATCGGGATGCCTGAGTGCTCCGTCAACTTGGCCCATGCGGTCATCTATATGGCTATGTCCCCTAAGTCCAACGCCATGGAGCTTGCCTATATTGAAGCACGGGAGGACGCGCTGCATCATCTGCAGGAACCGGTTCCGCTTGTCATCCGCAATGCTCCGACCGCCCTCATGAAGGAAGCGGGATACGGCAAAGGCTACATTTATGCCCATGATACAAAGGAAAAGATCGCGGCCATGGACTGCCTGCCTGATTCCCTTAAGGGACGGCGTTACTACCACCCTACAGAAGAGGGGTTTGAAGTGCGCTATAAGGAGCGTCTGGAAAAGATCCTTCAATGGAAGGCGGCCCAGCGGTCCAAATAACTATCTGAAAAAGGAGTTCCATGATGATCATTGGTATTGGTGTTGACCTTGTTGAGGTCAGCCGGATAGAAAAGGCCCTCCAGCAGGAAGGCTTCAAGGAAAAAATCTTTACGGACGAGGAAATTGCGTACTGCGAAAGCAAGAAATGCCATGCGGCAGAATCTTTTTCCGGACGCTATGCCGTGAAGGAAGCGGTGGGCAAGGCCCTTGGAACAGGCATCCTGCCCGGTCAGTTTGAAAAAATTGAGACCCTGCCTGATGCCACGGGGGTGCCTCAGGTCCATCTTTTGGGGCCGGTCCTCATTACGGCCATGAACCGTCGCGTCAATAAGGTCCATGTTTCCATCAGTCATACGAAGGATCTTGCCATCGCACAAGTGGTATTGGAGGGATAAGGGTGAAACTCATAGGAAAAGAGGCCATGAAAGATGTGGATGCCCGTCTGATTAAAGACATGGGTTTTCCTGAGACGGTGCTCATTGAAAATGCCGGCCGCGCCGTAGCCGAAGAAGCCTGTGCCTTTTTGGGCGGCGCTGCAAGAAAACGGATAGTCCTTTTGTGCGGCAAAGGAAATAATGGCGGTGACGGGCTGGCGGCCCTGCGCTTTTTGTCGCGTTTTGGCGCTTCCTGCTCCCTTATCCTTACGGCTGAGCCGGAACAGATGGGAAAGGCTGCTCAGGCAGAACTTGTAATGACGGAGGGGTTTGCTTTTCCCCGCTTTGTATGGGAAAAAGAGCCCCAAAAGGCCCTTGCAGCGGCTCGACAGGCAGATCTCCTTTTAGATGGCCTTGTAGGAACGAGCTTTCATGGCAGCCTCCGGGAGCCCATCCTTTCCTTTGTACGCGCCCTTAAGGAGCTGACTGTTCCTGTCCTTGCCATCGACCTGCCAAGCGGCGTTGACGCCGATACGGGAAAAGCCGCCCTTGCCCTCAAGGCGGATCTTACAGTGACCATGGTGGCCCCCAAGCCCGGTCTTTATCTTTATCCCGGTGCCCTTTATGCAGGTGCGGTCAAGGTGCATACCATCGGCACGCCCAAACAGGTGGAAGAAGAGGCAAAAAGCACCATGACCCTGCTTGATGACGCTTTTGTTGCGCCCCTGCTGCCCCATCGCCCCAAAAACGCCCATAAGGGAACTAATGGACGCATTGCCCTTGTAGCAGGCTCCCGCGGTTATATTGGGGCGGCGGAGCTTGTAAGCAAAGCTGCCGTTCGTGCTGGTGGGGGACTTGTGACCGTTTATACGGAACAAGCAGCCTGGGAGCCTCTTGCCATCAAAAGTACGGAAGTCATGGTCAAGACCTTTGACCCCCTTGACGTGGAAGCCTCCGTACAGGAACTTTTATCCAGTGATGTCGTTGCCATTGGCCCCGGCCTAGGCAAAGCACCGGAAACGGTACGATTTGTCAGAAGCCTTGTTCAGCAGCTTCCTATGCCCCTTGTCATCGATGCGGATGGCCTCAATGCCCTAGCCGGTGAAGACGCGCTGCTGCTTCGTCTCCCTAATAAGATCCTGACGCCCCATCCCGGTGAGATGGCGCGTCTTTTGGGAATTCCTACGGCCGATGTCCTTGATGACCCAATCCAATGCGCTCGTCTAGGTGCCAAAAGATGGAATGCCATTGTTGTCCTTAAATGCGCGCCGACGCTGATTGCCCTGCCAAACGGTGAACTCTTTGTGAATTCTACGGGCAATGAAGGCATGGCAACCGGCGGCTCCGGCGATGTCCTGACAGGGACCGTGGCAGGCCTTTTGGGACAGGTCCATACGGCGTCTGCTGCAGCTCTGTCCGGAGTTTATGTTCATGGTCTTGCCGGTGATCTTGCCAAAGGGGAGGGAACAGTCGGCATGAAGGCGGGAGACCTGCTGGATAAGCTTCCCTCAGCCATCCAGAAAGTGCTGCGTCATGCGTGAACCGATTGTTTAAAATGGCGCGGCTTGTCTTCTTTGATTTGCAAGGGAAGGCATATCGTGGTAAAATCGACGGGTATAAAGGGAGGTCCCATCGTGTTAAAAAAAATCCTGCTCATGAGCTGCGCCCTTCTGGCTCTTGTTGGTGCCACGGTAGTGCACGCAGCCCCAAGAATTACAAAAGTTGCCTATGGTGTCAGTCCTGACCGCCAGCTCCGCGTGGTCCTTGAAACAACAACGCCTGCCCGCATGCGTTCCGAATTCATTGAAAAGGAACTGCAGGTTACGGTCGGCGCACGGCTCAATTCAAGCGTGTCCCGTTCCTATGTCCCCAAGAATGCGCCCTATGTCAGTAAGGTTGTCCTTGAACCTAAAGGGTCGGAGACCTTGGTTCGGATCCATATGAAACGGAAACTGGATAAAGGGGATTACAAGACCTTCAATCTAAAGCGCGATTCTGTCAACAAGCGGCCGACCCGCTCCGTCATCGACGTCATTGCCGGTCCGAGCCGTAAGACCTTTGACACGAAAAAGAAATCTTCGTCCTTGGAAAAGAAGCCCTGGCGCCCAAGTACGCAGGGATCTGGTTATTCCGTTGTGGGCGGGATTGAAGGCAAACGCATTACCTTGGATCCTGGACATGGCGGTACGGATCCGGGTACCCATGGTCTTGTGACGGGTGTCTACGAAAAGAATATTACCCTTCCCATTTCAAAGATGGTGAAAGCGTACCTTGAAGACAAAGGAGCCATCGTCTATATGACGCGTACGACCGACGTTGATGTCTATGGACCTGATGCAACGGACGTACAGGAACTGCAGGCCCGTGTCGATGTGGCAGAGGAAAATAAATCTGACCTGTTCATTTCCCTCCATATCAACGCCAGTGTCAATACCAGTGTCGGCGGCTATTCCACTTACTATCATCCGAAGACCAAATATGATATCCAGGTTGCCCAATGCATCCAAGATGAGCTGCTAAAGACGGGAGACCTCGAAGATCTCGGTGTGCGCTACGCCAATTTCTACGTCAATAAGCGCAGCACCATGCCAGGGGCCCTGGTCGAAATGCTCTTTTTGACCAACAAACGGGAAGAAAAGCTGCTCAATAACAGCTGGTTCCAAAAGAAGATCGCCAAGGCCATTGCCGATGGGATCGAAGATTTCTATAATCAGCATCGGGGAGGTTGAGGAAGATGAAACATCGCATTGCTGCACTGACTGCTGCTCTTTCCCTCGTTCTTGCAACCAGCCTTTTAAGCGGCTGTGAAGGACCAGGAACCCAACCTTCCGCGTCTCAAAATACGGCCGTTATGCAGGAGCAGAAGACCCAGACGGTCAAACGGGTCATCTACCGCGCTGATGGCAAGGGCACGGAAAAGCTCAAGGCCGTTGAAGTTGAAATCGGGGCTCATGAGAAAAATCCCTATCTTGTCGTTTTGAAACGGCTTGTTGAAAAAGCCCCCAAGGAAGAAACTACATTTCCAAAGGGACTGAGCGTCAAGGATGTTACCGTTAAGGATGGGATTGCTTCCGTCGATTTCAATGATGTCTTCCTATCAAGGCGGCACAATGACTATGACAACACCATGATGGTCTACGCCGTTGTCAATACCTTGACGGAATTCAAGGACGTAAAAAAAGTCAAATTTCTCGTGGACGGCAAACCGGTCGAGGTCCTCGGTCAGATGGACCTTTCTGATCCCCTGTCGCGGGAAGAATCTTTCCTTGTAAAAAAGTGAAAGTATAGAAGTGAAAAAGGGAACAAGAGGGGTTTGCCCTGTTGTTCCCTTTTTCTTTTTCCGGCTTCCTGCAAGGGACCTTGTGAGCCCATAGGGCGGTGTCTTCTTCTTTATGAATCAGCCGTTTGGACTGTAAAATCCGTTTGCATGAAGTTCGCCCTTTATTATATAATGGTGAACATAATCTCGGAAGGAAGTGGCGCTGTGCAGATCAACTGGTACATCTTGATTGCCCTGGTCCTTTATTTTGCCATTCTTGTGACCATTGGGCTTGTAACATTTAAAAAAGATGAGGATATGGAAGGCTACGCCTTAGGCGGACGGGCCCTGGGCCCTTGGGTTACCTCCATGAGTGCGGAAGCCTCGGATATGAGCGGCTGGATGCTCATGGGACTGCCTGGCTATGCCTATATGGCGGGCATTTCTGCTTTTTGGATTGCCATTGGTCTCATCTTAGGCACTTGGGCCAATTGGGCCGTGACAGCAAGGCGGCTGCGTGTCTTTACCCAGGTCATGAATAACTCCATTACGCTTCCGGAGTATTTTGACAACCGTTTCATGGATACCAAAAAGAGCCTGCGTATTGCGTCAGCCTTCTTCATTTTCATCTTCTTTTTGATCTACACTTCGTCAAGCTTTGTTGCTGGCGGCAAACTCTTTAACACGGCCTTTGGAATGGATTATCACACAGCGCTGTTTTTGACGGCCGGCATCGTGGTCTTTTACACCTTGATGGGCGGTTTTGCGGCCGTCTGCTGGACGGACCTGTTCCAAGGCTTTCTCATGTTCTTTTCCATTCTAATCGTGCCTGTAACAGCTATGTATTACATTGGCGGCGTGGGGCCTACCATAACCCGCCTTAATGCCATCAGTTCAAACTACTTTAGCATGATTGAAGGGGCCGATGGCAGTGTACTCAGTTTGACGGCCATCGTTTCCCTTGTGGGCTGGGGCTTGGGCTACTTTGGACAGCCCCATATCCTGGTCCGTTTCATGGCCATCCGTTCTTCCAAGAACATCAAACAGGCCACCCACATCGCCGTGACCTGGGTCGTCGTTTCCCTTGCTATGGCTGTCCTCGTAGGTCTCACAGGCCGCGTCGAACTGGGGGACAGCCTCAAGGGCAGTGCGGCTGAAACGGTATTTATGCACATGAGCGGCCGTTATTTCCATCCCTTTATTGCGGGAATCATCACGTCGGGTATCCTGGGCGCTATCATGAGCACTTCGGATAGTCAGCTCCTTGTTGCCGCCTCAAGCTTTACGACGGATTTCTATAAGATTCTCATCCATAAGAAGGCTACGGCGAAGGAACTTGTCATGGTAAGCCGTATTATGATTGTTGTTGTCTCCGTCCTGTCCCTGATCCTTGCCCTGGATCCAGACAGCATGATTCTCACCATTGTGTCCTATGCCTGGGCCGGCTTTGGTTCTGCCTTTGGACCGCTGGTCATTCTTTCCCTTTACTGGCGCCGTATGACAACAAAGGGTGCCCTGGCAGGAATTATTGTCGGCGGGTCGACCGTCCTTATCTGGAAAAATTTCTTTGCCTCCACGGGCCTTTATGAAATCATCCCTGGTTTCATTCTTTCCCTTGCTGCCATTGTTGTGGTGAGCCTTCTTGACCGGGAACCGCCCAAGGAAATGACTGATCATTACGATGAAGCGGTAAGGACCCTTCAAAATGAAGCTTGACACGATAGACTGTGAAAAATGAGCGATTCATTTTTCGCAGTCTTTTTTTATGCATGATTCTAAAAAAAGTGAGGAAGAAACGCGTCTGCAGCAACACATTTACCGCAATGTGGCAATCAGTCCCAGGCCAAATACAAGAGATGGCAGTTTTTGCATCACTGCGTCACAGCATTAAAGCAATCCGCTTTTTTGACTGACCAAAAAAACGGGAGGGGCCCCCTTGTTTCTCGGCCCTATTTATATTATAATGTCATATATTTGTGATTTTTGGGTTGGCTAGGACCGGCAGGACAGTAGCTCATCCGTTCCTGTACGGACAAGCCGCCCGTAACAAGCTGGAACAGGGTACCCCTCGCAGTCAGGAATCCCTTCCCACCTATGGGAACACGCAGTCATATATGGAGTTTTTTGAGGGCTTGCTCTTGCTAGCGCTGGACCCAGCACCGGCACAAGGGAGCAATCCCTCTACTTTGTTTGTAGGAAAGAGGAGGCATCATGGTTCCTGTCAAGGTGACGATTGTCAGCTGGAACAAAAATGATCCAGAAGGGCCGTCCACGTTCATTGCCTTCGGGAAGATGACCGAAAAGGGCGGCGTGACCTATGTCCGTTATGAAGAAAGCAAGCTGACGGGCATGGATAAAACGACAACGACCTTGAAATGGTCAGAACAGGCGCTGACTATCATTCGCCATGGCCGTTTTGAGCACAGACAGCATTATGAACGAGGCCGCAATACGCTGTTTCAATATCGGACACCGTATTTTTCCCTGCCCATGTGCGTCTTCACCCGTCAGTTGGAAATGAAGCGGGGAGAGGGACGATGGGACCTGACCTTGGAATATGATATGGAAATCGACCGCCAGCCGAATGGATCCCTTCGGCTATCGATTGTTGTTGAGGAGGAACATAAGAGTGGACATCAAGAAAGTACTCACTGAGGCCGTCAGCGAAGCGGTCCAAAAGGCCATCCAGGCCGGCACCTTGAAAGAAGGGAAAATGGTTCCCCTGGTCTTTACGGTACCGCCCCAAAAAGCTTTTGGCGATTTTGCAACAAATTTTGCCCTTCAGGCAGCCCGCAATTTTCATTGCCCGCCCCGCGTGATTGCTGACGCTGTCGTAAAATACCTGGACTGCAGTGCCGTCGAAAAGATGGAAGTGGCCGGTCCGGGCTTCCTCAATTTCTATTTGAAATCAGACTGGCTCTATGAAGGGCTCGCAAGGATCCTTGAAAAAGGGGAGAGCTATGGGAACCTTCCCAAAAAGGCTGGTGAAAAGATCCAAATCGAATTTGTGAGTGCTAACCCGACGGGCCCCCTTCATGTGGGGCATGGCCGTGGGGCCGCTGTTGGGTCGAGCCTGGCTAACCTTATGCTTGCTGCCGGTTACGATGTGACGAGGGAATACTTAATCAATGACGCAGGCAACCAGATGCATAACCTGGCCCTTTCCGTCAATGCTCGCTACTTGGAGCTTTTTGGAAAAGAAGTGTCTTTCCCGGAAAATGGCTACCATGGAGAAGATATCATCGTCACAGCCCGGCGCATCAAAGAAAAATATGGCGATAAGTTCCTTCATATGGAAGAAACAGAGCGTCTTTCCGCTTTCCAGACTCTTGCCAAGGATGAAAAGCTTGCAGCCTTGCGGGAAGATCTGGAGGCCTTTAACTGCAAGTTTGATGTGTGGTTCAGCGAACAGAGCCTTCACGACGCGGGTAAGATCAAGGAAGCCGTGGATACCCTCCAGAAAAAGGACTACGTCTACGAAAAAGGCGGTGCCCTCTGGTTCCGTTCCACTAAGTTCGGGGATGATAAGGATCGTGTTGTCATTCGTGACAACGGGGTGTCGACCTATTTTGCCGCCGATATTGCCTATCATCAAAATAAATTTCAGCGGGGGTTTGACCGTATCATCAACTTATGGGGAGCCGATCATCACGGCTATATCACCCGCGTGAAAGCGGCCATGGAAGCCTTGGGGTACGATCCAAGCCATTTGGAGATTCTCATCCTTCAAATGGTCAGCCTCTATCGCAATGGCGAACTGGTCAAGATGAGCAAGCGGACGGGCAAGGCCGTCACACTCAATGAGCTTATTGAAGAAGTCGGAACAGATGCTGCACGCTATTTCTTCATCATGCGCAGCATGGACAGTCAGCTTGACTTTGACCTGACTTTGGCAACGGAACATTCCAATGATAACCCGGTGTACTATGTACAGTATGCCCATGCCCGTATCTGCAGCATCTTGAAGCAGATGGAAGAGGAACACATTGCCCTCGATCCTCACTGTGACCTGTCAGTTCTTGGGGAACCAGTGGAAATCGACCTCATCAAGAAACTGGGTGACTATGAGGATTTGGTGGAAACGGCAGCGGCTGAACGGGCACCCCATAAGATTGCCCATTACGTCTATGAACTTGCCGGTATTTTCCATTCGTTTTATAATCAGTGCCGCGTGCTGGGCGTCGATCCAAAACTTCAGCAGGCTCGTTTGGCCCTTATTATGGCCACGCGCCATACGCTGCGCCATGGTTTGATGATTCTCGGTGTTTCCGCACCGGACCATATGTAATTTTTCTATAGCAACAACAGATAAGGGAGGAAAAACATGACCAAGTATATTTTCGTAACGGGCGGTGTTGTTTCGTCTTTGGGTAAGGGCATCACGGCAGCGTCCTTGGGCCGTCTCCTCAAGAGCCGCGGCTATAGGGTAACGATCCAGAAATTCGATCCTTACATTAATATCGATCCCGGTACGATGAGCCCGTATCAGCACGGTGAAGTTTTCGTCACCGATGACGGCGCGGAGACGGACCTTGACCTGGGCCATTATGAACGTTTCATCGATATCAACTTGACTCGCAACTCCAACGTTACGGCTGGCCGGATCTACCAATCTGTTATCGACAAGGAACGTCGCGGTGATTATCTGGGCCGTACGGTACAGGTCATTCCTCACATTACCAACGAGATCAAGGAACGGGTCTACCGCGTAGGCCGCGAAGAAAATGCGGATTTTGTCATTACGGAAATTGGCGGGACTGTAGGGGATATTGAAAGTGAACCCTTCCTTGAAGCCATTCGCCAAGTCAAGAAGGATGTACCCCGCAATGACTGCCTCTACATCCATGTCACCTTGGTTCCTTATATTGCTGCTGCCGGCGAACTGAAGACCAAACCGACCCAGCACAGCGTAAAGGAACTGCGCAGCATCGGCATCACCCCGGATATCCTCGTCTGCCGCAGTGAGCATGAAGTCAGCAAGGAAATGCGCGAAAAGATTGCCATGTTCTGCGATGTGGATACGGATGCTGTCTTCCAAGCCCTGACGGCAAAGAGCATCTATGAAGTGCCTCTCCTGCTCCAGGAACAGGGCATGGACAAGGTCGTCCTCAAGAAACTCAACATGGAAGACCGTCCCTGCGACATGAAGGAATGGAAGGACATGGTCGACAAGATCATGGCCCCCCACAAGGACAAGACGAAAATCGGCGTCGTAGGAAAATACGTCGAACTGCCCGATGCTTACATCAGTATCGTCGAAGCCTTGAAGCATGCCAGCTTCTACAACCATGCCGATGTGGAAATCGAATACATCAATGCGGTTGATGTGGAAAGCCCGGAAGCAAATCTTGACGAAATCTTCAAGGGCATTGATGGGATCCTTATCCCCGGCGGCTTTGGTGACCGCGGAATTGAGGGCATGATTCGTTCTGCCCAGTATGCCCGGGAACACAAGATTCCTTTCTTTGGTATCTGCCTTGGCATGCAGTGCGCTGTCATCGAATATGCTCGCAACGTATGCGGTATGAAGAAGGCCAACAGCACGGAATTTGATGAAGCTACGCCGTATCCTGTGATTTACCTCATGCCGGAACAGATGAGCGTTGAAATCAAGGGTGGGACCATGCGTCTTGGGAAGTACCCCTGTAAGCTCATTGCCGGCAGCCATGCCGAAGAAGCTTATGGAACCGACCTCATCAGCGAACGCCATCGTCATCGCTATGAAGTCAACAACGACCTTAAGGAAGAACTCTTCTCCCATGGACTGGTTCAGGCTGGGACGTTGCCTAACGGCAAACTGACGGAAATTGTCGAACTGCCGGAAAGCGAACATCCTTGGTATGTTGGGGTCCAGTTCCATCCGGAACTGAAATCCCGTCCGACCAATCCGCATCCGCTGTTTAAAGCGTTCATTGCGGCTGCCTTGAAAAACCAGAAGCATTGAGTTTATGACAGAAGCAGGAAAATCCTTTCCTGCCCTCCTGTTGTGATAAGAAGGGATGCGGCAGGCTGCACCCCATGAAGCAGGTTCCCTCATAAGGAGGGAGACGGCTGGCAGATGTTAGAAAATCCAGCCCAACAAGATAATGGAGGCGTAATGATGAACAGAGAATTATCCATGGAATTTGTACGCGTAACGGAAGCTGCAGCCATTGCGAGCGCCAGAGGCGTTGGCCGTGGGGATAAAAACGGCATTGACCAACTGGCCGTCGATGCTATGCGCAAGATGTTTGATACGGTAAACATCAGTGGGACCGTCGTCATCGGCGAAGGCGAAATGGACGAGGCTCCGATGCTCTACATTGGGGAACATGTCGGTGCCGGCGGCCCTGAAGTGGATATCGCTGTCGACCCTGTTGAAGGCACGAACCTTGTTGCTAAAGGACAGCCCGGTGCCATTGCCGTTATTGCGATTGCTCCGAAAGGATGCCTGCTCCATGCGCCTGATATGTACATGGACAAGATTGCTGTCGGTCCCCGTGCCAAAGGCTGCATCAACATCGATGATCCCGTTTCCGCTAACCTCGAACGGGTTGCCAAGGCCCTGAACCGCGGAGTCGGTGACCTTACGGTTGTTGCCCTTGACCGTCCACGTCATCGCAAGATCATTGAAGAAGTGAGGGCAGCTGGCGCCCGGATCCGTCTTATCAGCGATGGGGACGTCGATCCAATTATCAATGCAGGAATCGAAGGAACTGGTATCCATATGTACATCGGTCGCGGCGGTGCCCCGGAAGGTGTTCTTGCTGCAGCTGGGCTCAAATGCTTGGGTGGCGATATGCAGGCCCGCCTCTGCCCGGAAAATGAAGAACAGGAAGAACGCTGCCATGAGATGGGCATTTCCGATGTGAAGCAAATCCTCACCATTGATGATCTGGTAAAGGGTGATGACGTTATGTTCACCGCTTCAGGAATCACGAACTGTGATCTGCTCCACGGCGTCAACTTCTTCGGAAACGGCGCTCGTACCCATACGATTTCCATGCGCTATGCAACGGGCACGGTCCGTTTCGTTGATGCTGTCCACACCTTTGACCGCAGCAACATCAATATCAAACTGTAATCTTATAGGAAATCCAGAAGCGGGAGCGGCATCTCATGACCCTGTCATGCGGTGCGGCCCCGCTTTGTTTTGATTCCTTGTTTTGTGTAGGAAATGGATAGCAAACATGATGAATGAATTGATCCGCCTATTAGGGCGGGAAAAGACAACAAAAGAAGGAATCCAAGCTTGGCAAAAGGCCTCAGGCCCTTTGACAGTGACCGGCCTGTCAGGATCCATCAAAGCCGGCTTTTTGTGCGCTCTTCAAACCTTTGGTAAGGCCTCGGATCCGTTGATCATCCTGACCCCTCGAAGGGAAGACGTGCGTCTTTTGCGCCGTGAACTGACCCCGTTCTATCCGGATCAGGCCATGCGTGAACTTTATCCGCTTGGACTCATCCATGGTGAAATCGATACACGCAATGAAGAGGTCATGGCAGAACGGGCAGCTGCCCTTGAGATGATTCTCAAAAAAGAAGCCGCCATCATCTTTGTCACGGCAGAAGCTGCCATCCAGAAACTGCCAAGGCCTGATGGCCTTCTGCGGGACAGCATCACCTTGACCCATGGGGATGAAAAAAATCGTGACAAGCTCATAGAGCGCCTAGTTAAAGAGGGATATGAACGCACGGATCAAGTCGAAACCTTGGGCCAATTTTCCGTTCGCGGTGACATCCTTGACATTTTTCCCATCAATGCCAAGGATCCGGTCCGGATTGAATGGTTTGATGAAACCATCGACGCCATCCGCCGTTTTTCCTTGGAGGACCAGCGCAGCATCGGCGGCCTCACAAAGGTTGATATCATGCCCATTGCTTCTGGCGAAAAGGAAGCGGAATCCAGCTTGCTTGATTACGTATCGCCTGACCAGCTTCTTGTCCTTGATGAAGCTTCCGCGTTTTTTGAGGAAGCCAAGAAATCCTATCTTGACAACCGGGAATTCAAGGATCAGCTGTTTTCGGAAAAGGAACTGCTGGAGCGCTCCCAAAAGAGTCATCTCCTTGTTGTGAGCGCCCTTTCCCAGCCCCTTTATCAGGCCTATCCCAGACTTGCCATCAAGGTGCGCGCTGCGGCGCCTTATAACCGCAGCTGGGATCTTCTCATCAAGGATCTCAAAGGATGGATCAAAGAAGGCATCCATCCCCTCATCATGATGGGAACCCGGGACAAAGCGTTTGGGACGGCCCAACATCTTCAAAATGAAGGGCTCCCCATGACCTTTGTCCAAAAAGGCAGCCTCATCCCGGAAAAGGGAGGAGCCGTCTTTGAGGGTGGCCTGTCCCATGGATTTCATTTCTGGGATGAGAACTGGCTCCTGCTAACGGAAGCCGATATCTTCGGTTCCCGCAAAGAGCGGCGGCAGAAGAAAAAAATTCGCGGTGCCGGTCCCGCCTTGACTTATTTTACGGATATCAAGGCAGGCGACTATGTCGTCCATGATACACAGGGCATAGGCCGCTATTTAGGGGTCGAGACCATTGTTATAGATGGCATCCATCGGGATTACCTTAAGCTCCAATATGCCCAGGGTGACAAACTTCATGTGCCTGTTGAACAGGTAGGGCTCCTCCATAAATACATCGGCAGCGAAGGAACGCCGCCACGCTTATCCCGTATGGGCCGCTCTGATTGGCAAAAAGCCAAGAAAAAGGCCCAAAAAGCTATCACCATCCTTGCTTCGGAGCTCCTGCGCCTTTATGCCCAGCGAAAGATTACGCCGGGACATGCTTTTGCCCCGGATACGCCTTGGCAGAAAGAATTTGAGGACCGTTTTCCTTTTGAGGAAACGCCAGATCAGCTTAAAGCCATCCAAGAAATCAAGGCTGATATGGAAAAGCCCGTTCCCATGGAGCGTCTTTTGTGCGGCGACGTGGGATACGGCAAGACGGAAGTTGCCATCCGGGCAGCTTTCAAAGCGGTCATGGACGGCAAGCAGGTGGCTGTCATGGCCCCGACGACGGTTCTTGCCCAGCAGCATCTCATCACCTTCCAAAACCGCATGGATGCCTTTGGTGTAAGAATTGAAATGCTGAGTCGCTTCCGCAGCCGTAAGGAGCAGAAGGATACACTGGATAAGCTTGCAAAAGGGGATCTTGACATTGTTATCGGCACCCATCGCCTGATTCAGCCCGATGTCCACTTCAAGGACCTGGGCCTTCTCATCATCGATGAGGAACAGCGTTTTGGTGTGGCTCAGAAGGAAAAAATCAAGCAGTGGAGTTCTGGCATCGATGTCCTTACCCTGTCGGCAACGCCTATTCCGCGGACCCTCCATTTGGCCTTGGTAAAGGGACGGGATATGAGCGTCATCGAATCACCTCCGGAAGACCGATTGCCAGTAGAAACCTATGTGGCAGAATACGATGATGGCATGGTTAAAGAAGCCATTGAACGGGAGATCCGCCGTGGCGGCCGCATCTACTATGTCCATAACCGGATTGAGGCCTTGGACCGCATTGCCCACCGTCTGCGGGAAATGATTCCTGGTCTGTCTATTGGTGTAGCCCATGGCCGCATGACGGAAGATGAACTGGAAGAAGTCATGGTCGGCTTTTACCAAGGGGACTATGATGTCCTGCTTTCAACGACCATCATCGAGAATGGACTTGATGTGCCCCTTGCCAATACAATCATCATCGATGGGGCCGAAAACTTTGGCCTTTCCCAGCTTTATCAGATGCGAGGACGGGTGGGACGCTCTTCGCGCCTTGCCTATGCGTATTTTCTTTATAAAAAGGATAAGGCCCTGTCTGAAGTCTCGCAAAAACGCCTTCAGGCCATCCGCGATTTTACGGAACTTGGCGCTGGCTTCAAGATTGCCATGCGGGACCTTGAGATCCGCGGCGCGGGGAACCTTCTCGGGGCAGAGCAGCATGGCCAGATTGCCGGTGTAGGGTTTGCTCTTTACTGCCGCCTGCTGGAAGACACAATCAAAGCTCTCCAGGAAGGCAAGAGTCCGGAAGAGGTCCTTCACGACCCTACCATCAATATGAAGCTTGATGCGTACATCCCGGATGACTTCATCGACAACCCGCGCTACAAACTAGAAATCTACCGCCGTCTTGGCAGCATGAAGTATGAAGAACGGGAGGATTTCATGGATGAAATCATCGACCGTTTCGGAACCCCGCCCAAGGAACTCGTGACGCTGTGGCGGGTGGCTGCCATCCGGGCCCTGTGCCGAGACCTTGTAGTGGATGCCGTCACCGCACGCCCCGGTTCTCTGACGATTCGCTTCAACCCGCACAGCAAGGCCAATCCCGATGTCATTCGTGACCTTGTGAAGGAATATGTGCCGCGTCTTACTTTCAGCCTTAACCCCGTGCCTCAGCTCGTTTTGCGGACAACAGGCCCTGTCAGCGACGCCCTGACTTTTCTCGAAAAGAACCTGCCCCGCCTGCTGAACTGACAAGGAGGAACCCTATGGCCGATCGCTTTGTAAAAGGAACCCTGATCCTGACGGCAGCAGGACTTATGGTCAAAATCCTCGCTTCCGTAAACCGGATCTTTTTATCCCGCCTGTTGGGCGGGGAAGGAATCGGACTCTATCAACTCGCTTATCCCTTATATAATCTTCTTGTGGGCATTGTCGCGGCAGGTATCCCTGCCGCCATGAGCTTGATCGTGGCCCGTTATGCGGCCCAAAAGGAGTGGGGAAGTGTGCGTCGCGTCGTCACGGTGTCTTTTCCTTTCCTGGTCTTTTTGGGTCTTGCCGTAAGCCTTGCCGCCTATGGCCTGATCCCCTGCCTATTTTCAGCGGGTCTCATCAAGGATGAACGGGCCTTCGTCCCCATGCTATTTTGCGTGCCTGCCCTGTTTTTGACCGTGCCCCTTGCAGGGTTGCGGGGCTATTTCCAGGGCTTTCAGGAAATGCGGCCTACGGCACTTTCCCAGATTTTGGAACAATTCTTCCGCGTCGCCTTTATGCTGGTCCTTTCGGTGTGGCTGCTCCCGAAGGGCCTTGCCATGGCGGCAGGCGGGGCTATTTTTGGAGCAGCTCCGGGGGCCCTGATTGGGCTGCTCTTCCTTCTTTTCTGCTACCGGCGCCAGCAGCATGCCTGGAAGCGGGAGGGCAGGGACTTGACCCTTAAGGAACCCATTTCGGTGCCTTTTATCCTCCGTGAACTGGTCAGCCTCGCGCTTCCTGTGACCCTTTCTACCCTGATGATTCCCCTTGTTGGTCTTGTGGAAATCATCCTCGTGCCGGACCGTCTTCTTGCAGCTGGCTTTACGGTGGCGGCTTCGACGACGGCTTTGGGCTATCTTACAGGAATGGCCATGCCTCTTGTCAATATGGGAACCATTCCGACCAATTCCCTTGCCTGGTCAACGGTGCCTGCCATTTCGGAAGCGCATGCCCTGGGCGACTGTGACGCTGTACGGAACAAGGCCCGTACGGCACTGCGCATCCTCATTCTTTTTACCTTTCCCGCGGCCGTGGGTATGTACCTGTTAGGGACGCCCGTTTCCCAGGTTCTTTATGGAATGAAAGCAGCAGGCCCCGTTGTTTCCGCTCTGGCCCCGTCCGTCTTTTTCCTGGGCCTGCATCAGGTGACTGCCGCCATCCTGCAGGGACTGGGACGGCCTAAGATCCCGATGGTGAACATGTTCCTTGGCCTTGCCGTCAAGGTTGGGGTTCTTTGGGTCCTTGCCGCACAGCCTCGTTGGAATGTTATCGGCGCCGCTTTGGCAACGGACCTCGGTCTTGCCCTTTCCGCCATGATGAATCTTGCGGCCGCCTACCGACTGGAAAGGATTGTCTTGCCCGTAAAGACGTTTCTGCGCGCTCTATTGGCGTCCCTTTTGATGGGCGGCGCCGTCCTTTGGGTAAATAGGACCCTGCTGGTGAAGCTGGGCCTCGTAACGAGCACCTTGGGAGCCGTTGGTGCCGGTGCCCTCTTTTACGGGCTCCTGCTTCTGGTTTTGAGAGAGGTTCCCTTCCACGTGCTTAAAAAGAAAAGGAGACACCATGGATAAGAAAAAAGAAGAGGGTGTCATGGACCTGACACCGCTTATGGATGTCGTACGGACGCTGCGCAGCCCTGGAGGCTGTCCTTGGGATCAGGCCCAGGATCATAAGAGTATGCGCCGGGAACTTGTGGAAGAAGTCTATGAGCTCCTTGAAGCCATCGATGATGGCGATGTAAAAGGCATCCGGGAAGAGTTGGGGGATGTCCTTTTTCAGGTGGTCTTCCATGCCCGTCTGGCAGAAGAAGTGGGGGCCTTTACGATGCAGGACGTCATTACGGATGTGTCCCGGAAACTCATCCACCGTCATCCCCATGTTTATGGTACGGTTACGGTCGGAAGCGCGGAGGAGCTTCTCAAGAATTGGGATGCCCTCAAAGCAGAAGAGAAAAAGGAACGCAAAAGTGCCCTTGATGGCATTGCCCGAGACCTGCCGAGCCTGATGCGGGCCTATAAGCTCAGTGAACGGTCTAGCCGCAGAGGATTTGACTGGCCTGATGCTGATTGCGCTTATGAGAAGGTCAAAGAGGAAGAAAACGAATTGAAAGAAGCTATTTTGTCCAAAAATAAGGACCATGTAGAAGAGGAATTGGGAGATCTGTTTTTTGCCCTCTCCGTCTATGCAAGGAAACTGGGACTTGAACCGGAGACAGCCCTTCACCGAGCCAATGTCAAATATGAAAAACGCTTTCGGAAAATGGAAGAAATTCTTTCCGAAAAAAATAAAAAATGGGAAAATTTATCCCTTGACGAGATGATTTTGCTTTGGAAGTCGGTAAAACGGGAAAAAATCTAGCTTTTTCCAAAAAAAAGCGTGCATTTTCATACTGTTTGTGATACCATAACGGTAGCCAAAGCGCCGAAAGGCGCAATCAGTATTGAGGAGGACTTACTTATGAACAAAAGTGAATTAATCTCTGAAGTTGCGTCCAAGACTGCTATGCCTAAAAAAGACGCAGAAAAGGCTGTAAACGCATTTATTGATACCGTTAAAGAAGCCATTGCTCAAAAAGACAAGGTTCAGCTGATTGGCTTCGGTACCTTCGAAGCTCGGGTACGCAAAGCTCGCAACGGCAAGAATCCTCGCACCGGCGAAACCATCAAAATCAAGAAGGCTACTGTTCCTGCTTTCAAGGCTGGCAAAGCTTTCAAAGACGCCGTCAACAAATAATTTTGCATGATTGCCCGATGCCGATTGGTATCGGGCTCGTTTTTGTATGGAATCGCGAGGGGAGACATCACCATGTCTGAAGGCAAACGGAAAAGGCTGAAAAGTGCCAAGGAATTGGCTCTTCGGGGGCTGGGACTGGTCATTATCCTGATTGCTGTCATTTCTCTGTACCAGCTTGGAAAACAAGCCTATGACCTTTACCTTGTCCGCAAGGAGACCGTCAAGAGCAGTGAAAAGATCAAGGCCATCGAAAAGGACAATGAACGTTTGGAAGAAGAACGCAGCAATCTCCATGATCCCAAATATGTAGAAAAGGTTGCCCGCGATGAACATAACATGGTGGGGAAAAATGAAGTTCCGCTCTTCATCGTGGATGAAAAGAAAAAATAGGGGGGCCCGCTTACGGATGGGGGCCTTCTTTTTTTGCTTCCTAACGGGAAGGAAGGCCTCAAGCATAGGAAGAAAGGGACTTGACGGAACTTTCCAAACAACGGTATAATGGTTAACGTAACACAACCCTAAAGGAGGATTTCTTTGACTTATGGCTTTGGAAAAAGGTGCAGTCGTTGACGGCATTGTTACCGGTATCACGAATTTTGGAGCGTTTGTGGAGCTCCCTGAAAACAAAGTAGGATTGATTCACATCTCTGAGGTCTCCAATGTCTTTGTCAAGGACGTGCATGACTTCCTGACGGTGAAACAGAAGGTGACGGTCAAGGTCGTCTCTATTGATGAAAAAGGTAAGATCGGTCTGTCCATGAAGGCCCTGATGCCCCCTGCGGAACAGAAAAATGAACATGGCGGGGAAGGCAGGAAGTTTGAAGGCCGTAAATTCGAAGGCCGCAAACCGGGTGAACATCATGGTGATAGAAAACCAGGAGAAAGACGTTTTAGCGGGGAACGCAAGTTCGAAGGCCGCCCAGGTGGTGCAGGTCGTCCGCAGGGACCGATGAGCTTCGAGGATAAGTTGTCCCGTTTCCTCAAGGAAAGTGATGATCGTCTCCTGGACTTAAAACGGAATACGGAATCCAAAAGGGGAGGCCGCGGCGCCCGTCGAGGTGACTGAACGGCGCTTCCTGGATAAAGACCCGAGATCCTTACTGCATGAAGCGGTTGCGGGTTTCAAGGGGCTGTTCTTATTTGACAGCCCCTTCTTTGGTTTTGAGGTGATGAAATGAGTGTGCTCGAAGAGAGCCTGATGAATATGGTTCGGACTTCTCGCCTATGGCAAGAAGGAGGAACCGTCATTGCCGCCTGCTCGGGCGGTGCCGATTCCCTGACGCTTACGGATATTATGGCAAAAGCCGCGGAAGAAGATGACGTGACGGTCCTTGTGGCCCATGTCCACCATCATCTGCGGGGCGAAGAAGCCGATGAAGATGCCCGTTTTGTTTCAGCTTTCTGCAAGGATAGGGACTTATCCTATACCCAATTTGATATCGATCCCCAGGCCCTCAAGGAAAAAGAGGGCCTCTCCTTGGAAGATGCAGCCCGGCGTCTGCGCTATGAGGCACTTGAAACCTACCGTAAAAAAGTAGGGGCCCAAGGAATTTTTGTAGCCCATCATGAAGATGATCAGGCCGAGACCATTCTCATGAATCTTGTCCGAGGGACGGGAACGCGGGGGCTTAGAGGCATGCTGCCTGTCAACGGATACATTGCCAGACCCTTTCTTGCTGCAACCCGGAAGGACATGGAAACGTACTGCAAGGAAGAAGGGCTTTCGTACCGAACGGATTCGACAAACGGTAATCCTGCCCTTTTGCGCAACTGGGTCCGCTTGGAGCTTTTGCCTCTTCTTGCAACTAAAAATCCCCGTATCAAGGCAGCCCTCGTGCAGGCGGCTGCTGTAGCCCAAAGTGATGAGGCTTATCTTGAAAAAATGGCTCAAAAATATCTGGACTCCTTTTCCCGCAACATCTTTGGAACCTACGATATCGATGTAGGACCGACCTTTGACAAGCTTGATCTGGCCATCAAAAGCCGCGTCATCCGTCTGGCGGTCAAAGGTGTCGGTGGAGAGGAACTGGGATTTGATCATGTGAAAAAGATCCTGCGGCTCATTGAAAAGGGGATCAGCGGAAAGAGCCTTGACGTACCCGGTCATGTACGGCTCATCTATATCAACGGTCGCCTGATGGCCGGACGCCATGAAACTGATCGGGCCGCTCAAAGGGAAAAGAAACTGGAGATAAAGGAGAAACAAAGACATGCATCCCAATATTGAAAAAGTCTTGATCGATGAAAAGACCCTCAAGATGCGCATTGCCGAAATGGCTGCAGAAATCAGCAAGGATTATGAAGGGGAAGAACTCCTCGTCATTGGCCTGTTAAAAGGGGCTTCCTATTTTATGATGGAACTGACGCAGCATTTGAGCGTTCCCACTCAGATTGATTTCCTGAAAGTTTCATCCTACGGGTCAGGGACGTCCACGTCGGGGAAGGTCGACATCCAGTTCGATACGTCCCGGAACCTTGCTGGAAAAAACGTCCTCATCGTTGATGATGTGGTCGATTCCGGACTGACCCTAAAAGCCGTCCGTGAACTTTTCAGAACCCGTAACTGCAAGAGTATTCGCCTTGCGGCCATGCTTGATAAAAAGGAACGGCGCCTTGTGAAAATGGTGCCTGATTATTACGGCTTTGTCATTCCCGATGAATTTGTTGTCGGCTTTGGCCTTGATTACAATGAAGATTACCGTACGCTTCCTTATGTTGGCATCCTGAAGCGTTCCGTCTATGAAAAATAAATAGATCCCAGAAGATCCCAGATCTTTTGGGAGAGGAGGATACCGTGACAAGATTCTTTAGAAACATTTTTTTCTACCTGCTCGTCTTTATCCTCGGCCTTTGGATCTATGATTACTACAATGCATCCAATGCTCCGAAGAACGATATGAGCTACAGCAATTTTATGAAGGAAGTCCAGCAGGATGATGTACAGAGCGTCACCATCGTCGATAATTCCGTTATCAAGGGGAGACTCAAGAATGGCTCCGAATTTACGACCGTTGCACCCCGCGATGACAAGATGGTTGATACGTTGCGCAGCCGCGATGTGGAAATCAAGGCCGAACTGCCGCCCCAGCCTTCTTTCTGGAGCAGCATCCTTACCAGTGTCCTGCCCATGATCGTCATTGTCGTCCTGTGGTTCTTCATGATGAACAATGCCCAGGGCGGCGGCAGCCGGGTCATGAGCTTTGGCAAGAGCAAGGCAAAGCTCTATGGCGACGGCAAGAGCCGCGTCCTCTTCCGGGATGTGGCCGGTGCTGACGAAGCCAAACAGGAACTGCGGGAAGTGGTGGAATTTCTCAAGGCCCCGCAGAAATATAACCAGCTCGGGGCCAAGATTCCCAAGGGTGTCCTCCTGTATGGGCCCCCTGGTACCGGTAAGACGCTCCTTGCAAAAGCTGTTGCCGGGGAAGCGGGCGTGCCTTTCTTTAGCATTTCTGGTTCTGATTTTGTTGAAATGTTTGTTGGGGTCGGGGCTTCCCGTGTTCGTGACCTCTTTGACCAAGCCAAGAAGAACGCACCCTGCATCGTCTTCATCGATGAAATCGATGCGGTCGGCCGTCAGCGCGGGGCTGGCCTTGGCGGCGGTCACGACGAGCGGGAACAGACCTTGAACCAGCTCCTTGTCGAGATGGATGGATTTGGTGCCAATGAAGGCATCATCATGATTGCCGCCACAAACCGTCCAGATATCCTTGATCCAGCTCTGCTCCGTCCGGGCCGTTTTGACCGTCAGATTGTTGTTGACCGTCCTGATATTCGAGGCCGCCTTGCCATTCTTAAGGTCCATGCCAAAGGCAAACCCATCGATAGCAATGTCGATATGGAAGTCTTGGCCCGCCGTACGCCGGGCTTTACGGGCGCAGATCTTGCCAACCTCGTCAATGAAGGGGCCCTTCTTGCAGCCCGTCATAACCAGATGACCATCACCATGAGTGACCTGGAAGAAGCGGCGGAACGGGTCATGATGGGACCGGAACGACGCAGCCGCGTCATCAGCGACAATGAAAAACGCCTTACGGCCTATCATGAAGGAGGTCACACCTTGGTGGGTATGCTCCTAGATCACACGGATCCCGTCCACAAGGTTACGATCATTCCCCGTGGAAGAGCTGGCGGCTATACCCTGAGCCTTCCGAAAGAAGACCGTTATTATGCTACGCGCAGTGAGCTTTTGGATGAACTGAAGGTCCTTTTGGGCGGCCGCGTGGCGGAAGCCCTCGTCCTTCATGAGATTTCAAGCGGCGCTAGCAATGATTTGCAGCGCGCTACAGAACTGGCCCGCCAGATGACCTGTGAATATGGCATGAGTGAACGTCTGGGCGCTGTCACCTTTGGCCATCGCCAGCAACAAGTTTTCCTGGGCCGTGATATTGGTCATGAAAATATGTACAGCGAAAAGATTGCTGCCGAAATCGACGGTGAAATCCGCCGTTTCATTGATGAAGCCTATGAAGGGACAGTCAAGCTCCTGCAAGATAATATCGATAAACTTCACCTCATTGCTCAGGCGCTTATTGAGCGGGAAACCTTGGAAGAGCATGAAATCAAGGAACTTGTGGAATATGGCCGGATCCTTGAAAAAGGGGAAGTGGCGTCCTCAAAGGAGGGCTCCCCAATGGATCCTGTAAAGCTGGAAGGGGAGACACTGCCGGAAGGAAATCCTCCTTCTGCTCGTCAGGAAGGCCCCCTTCCCAAGGATGATTCCCAGCCCCTTGGTTGATAGACGGAAACAGGGGAAGAGGCGCCGCAGGCGCCTTTTCCTTTACGGGTCAGATAGAAAGGAAGATGATGCATGCGCAGTGAAATCTTGAACCTTCTGCGGGAAAAAGCACCCCAGCCCGTATCGGGCCAGGACCTGGCCAATCACTTTGGCATTACAAGAACGGCGGTCTGGAAACATATCCAGAGCCTCAAGAAAATGGGCTATGGAATCGAGGCCTATACCAAAAAGGGCTATGTTCTCGTGAGCGTTCCGAATAAGCTCCTTCCCGAGGAAATTTCCCGCCATCTCCATACACGGTTTATCGGCCGAAACATGGCCTATGAAGACGTCATTCCCTCTACGAACGATCTCTTAAAGAAAATGGCTCTTCAGGGCGCTCCTGATGGGACGGTCTGCGTGGCTGAGGAACAGTCCGTAGGGAAAGGACGTCTGGCTCGGGGCTGGTTCAGTCCCTATGGAAAGGGACTTTGGTTCTCTCTGCTGCTAAAACCAACCTTCCTGCCTCAGGAAGCCCCCAAGATGACCCTTCTTGCTGCCGTTGCGGTGGTCCGCGCTGTGCGTGAATTGTGCGGCGTCAAGGCCGAAATCAAATGGCCGAATGACATTCTGCTTGAAGGACGCAAGCTTGTAGGCATCCTGACGGAAATGAGTGCTGAATTTGGTCACATCAACTATCTTGTCGTTGGCATCGGCATCAACGTCTGCGTTCCCCAAAGCATGGTCCCTGAAGCCCTTCGGGAGTCTGCCGTTTCCATCGATGATGTGGCAGAAAAACCAACGGATCGGGTGGCCCTCTTGGCTAAGGTCCTCGATCATCTGGAGACTTGCTATGAGACGGTCCTCAAGGAAGGTTTTGGCCCCATTCTCGATGAATGGCGCCGCTATTCCGTGACCTTGGGACGTATGGTGAAGGTCATCGCCCCGGACACGACCTATACAGGAAAAGCTGAGGACATCGATGAAGAAGGGGCCCTTTTGGTGCGCCGCGAAAATGGGCATGTGGAACGGGTCCTAGCCGGTGATGTTTCCATTCGCCCCGCTCAAGGAAAGGGCAAGTATCAATAAGAGGTTAACAATGATAGGCAAAGCAAGTGCCGAAAGGCGCCGCTTTTGCCTATATTTTTGCCAAGGCACTGAATCGCTTCTTGCAAAGTTCCTTATCTTTGGTATAATGTAGTCGTTTATGCGGCAGGCGGTACGGCGCGAAGGACCCCTGCTGCCATATGCACAATTCCATCAAAACCCGCAACTTTCCAAGGAGGAAACTCATCTCATGTTAATGGTAATGGATATTGGCAACACAAACATCGTCGTTGGCGTGCACGACGGAAAGGAATGGATTGCTCACTGGAGACTGTCCAGCAGCCGTTCTCGGACAAGCGATGAATTCGGCATTATCCTGGGCAGCATGTTCCAGGCTGGCGGTGTCGATATGAAGGCCGTCAAGGACATCATCGTTTCCACCGTTGTTCCGCCCCTTCTGGTGCCTCTCTGCAATATGTGCAAACGCTATTTCGGCATTACGCCCTTTGTTGTTACCAGTAACTGCAACACGGGCCTTAAGCTTGACTATGACCATCCCAATGAAATTGGTGCGGACCGTATCGTCAATGCGGTGGCTGCCCACCATATGTATGGCGATAAAGGCAACCTCATCATTATTGACTTTGGTACGGCAACGACGTTCTGTGCCCTCCGTCCTGATGGGGAATATCTGGGCGGTGCCATTGCCCCGGGCATTGGCATTTCAACGGAAGCCCTTTTCCAAAAAGCGGCCAAGCTGCCCCGCATTGAACTGATCAAACCGAAAATGGCCATTTGCCATGATACGATCCATGCCATGCGCAGCGGTGTCATCTTTGGTTTTGTTGGCCAAATGGACGGCATCATTACGCGTATGAAAAAAGAATTGGGCGGGCAGGCCTTTGTCGTTGTCACGGGCGGCTTTGGCAAGCTCATGGCTTCCGAATCGGAACTTGTCGACGTCGTCGAACCATTCCTGACCTTGGAAGGACTCCTGATCCTTCACAAGATGAACCGCAAACAATAGAGCAAGTTCTGGCGGCGTTTTTCCATAAGCGGAAACGCCGCTTCTTTTATCCATGGAGGAAGGTATGTTTTCTTTCAAAGTGCCCCCTTTCCCTGTCGTCCTGGCGCCCATGGCAGGAGTGACGGACCTGCCCTTTCGCGTCATCTGCCGGGAAAATGGAGCGGACTATACGGTATCTGAGATGGTGAGTGCCAAGGCCCTTTTATATAAGAATCAAAAGACCTTTGCCATGCTCACCATCGATCCCAAGGAGCATCCGACGGCGATTCAGCTTTTTGGTTCCGTTCCGTCGGAACTTGCCGCCGCAGGAAAGATTGTTGAATCACGCGGTGCCGATATGATTGATGTCAATATGGGCTGCCCCGTCCATAAGATTGTTTCAAATGGCGAAGGGTCCGCTCTCATGAAGGACCCGGATAAGGTCTATGCCATTCTCGCCGCCCTTGTGGACGCCGTTTCGGTCCCCGTAACGGTTAAGTTCCGGGCCGGTTGGGATGAGGCCCATAAAAATGCCGTTGTGATTGCCCAAATGGCAGAAAAGGCCGGCGTCAGCGCTGTTTGTGTCCACGGCAGGACGCGGGCCCAGTTCTACCAAGGAAAGGCAGATTGGGACATCATCCGCGCCGTCAAGGAAAGTGTCGGAATTCCCGTCCTTGGCAACGGTGATATCTTCCACGCCGAAGATGCTCTGCGCATGAAGGAAGAAACGGGCTGCGACGGTGTCATGATTGCCCGTGGCGCCGAAGGCAATCCCTGGATCTTCCGGGACGTGAAGGCCCTTTTGCATGGAAAAGCGATTTCTCCTGTTTCCGTTCAGGAACGCTTTGCCATGATTCGCCGCCACCTCCACGACCTCATTCTTTTTAAAGGCGAGCGCGTCGGCGTCCGGGAAATGCGGCACCACGGTGCCATGTACCTAACAGGGCTGCCGCACAGCGCCTATTACCGCAATACCATCAATCAGGCCCAGACCGAGGAGGCACTGCTTGCCATCCTTGGGGAATATGAAGAAAAGCTCCTGCAGGCATGACCTGGCAGGACTTTTTCTTTTCCTTTTAGTTAGTCATGACAAATTTCTAGCAAAAAAGTAGTCTTTCCCATTGACAAATAGGGACCTGTCGAGTAAGATAAGGATGAAAACAATACCATGGTAGGGTATAGTGGATGAGAATCAAAGGAGGAATCCTCAATGAAACAATTCAAGGTCGAGGGCATGACCTGTGCTTCCTGTCAGGCCCACGTAGAAAAGGCCGTTGCCGGCGTGCCCGGCGTAACAAGTGTGTCTGTCTCCCTTTTAACAAACAGCATGGGCGTCGAAGGGGACGCGACGAATGAAGCCATCATCAAGGCTGTAGAAGATGCAGGGTATGGTGCGTCTCCCAAAGGGATGGACGGTACGAGCGCAAAGCCTGCTTCTGATGACGCCTTACAGGATACGGAAACGCCTAAACTGAAGCGGCGTCTCGTCTATTCCATTGGTTTTCTGCTCGTCCTCATGTATCTGACCATGGGGCACAATATGCTCCATTTTCCGCTGCCAGCCTTCCTTGATGGGAACCTTTACGGCATGGGCATTACGCAGCTGCTCCTTGCTCTCATCGTTATGTTCATCAACCGCGCCTTTTTCATCAGCGGTTTCAAGAGCATGAAGCATCTGGCCCCCAACATGGATACCCTTGTTGCCTTGGGCTCGGGTGTATCCTTCCTGTGGAGCCTCTATGTCCTGTATGATATCACGTACCTTGGCACGCATGGTGCGGCGCAGCAGGAACTCATGATGCGTTATATGCAGGACCTTTACTTCGAATCGGCCGCCATGATTCCTGCCCTCATTACGGTGGGCAAGACCTTGGAATCCATTTCCAAGGGCCGCACGACAGACGCTCTCAAGGGCCTCATGAAGATGGCGCCTAAGACAGCCACCTTGCTTATTGATGGCAAGGAAACGACCGTTCCCATCGAGACAGTGAAGATTGGCGATGTTTTTGTTGTTCGTCCGGGGGAAAACATCCCCGTTGATGGGGAAGTCATCAAAGGGACCAGTGCTGTCAACGAAGCGGCCCTGACGGGGGAAAGCCTGCCCGTTGACAAAAAGCCCGGTGATAAGGTGCAGACGGCCACAACAAACCAATCGGGCTACCTGGAATGCCGTGCCACTCGCGTCGGTGAGGACACGACCCTGTCCCAGATCATCAAGCTTGTGAGCGACGCGTCGGCGACGAAGGCACCTATAGCCCGTATTGCCGATACAGTTTCCATGTACTTTGTCCCGACCATCATTACCCTTGCCGTGATTGCCACCGCAGGCTGGCTTTTTGTCGGAGCTTCCTTTGGAGAGGCGATTGCCCGCGGCATCGCCATTCTCGTGGTGGCCTGTCCTTGTGCCCTGGGTCTTGCAACGCCGGTTGCCATCATGGTGGGAAATGGTGTCGGCGCCAAAAATGGCATCCTCTTTAAAACCAGTGAATCCCTTGAAATCGCGGGGAAAGTGAGCATTGTGGCTCTTGATAAGACGGGAACCATTACCAAGGGACAGCCGAAAGTCACAGACCTTGTTCCCGCTGCAGGCGTAACGGAAAGGACCCTCCTCCAGCTTGCCTATGACCTGGAACAAAAATCCGAACATCCCCTTGCCAAAGCCGTTGTGGAAGAAGCCCTTTCCCGGAAGCTTGCCGCAGAAGCCGTCGATGACTTTTCCATCCTCCCCGGCAATGGCCTGACGGCAAAAAAAGGAGACTCTGTCCTTCTTGGCGGCAGTCTTAGCTATATAAAAGGAAGTGCCCGTCTGGATCCATCTTTGGAAAGGCAGGCTGAAGCGCTGGCCGAAAAAGGCCGGACACCGCTTCTTTTTGCCCTTGATGGGACTGTTATCGGTATGATTGCTGTCGCTGACGTCATCAAGGAAGATTCTCCCAAGGCCATCAAGGAATTGCAGAAAATGGGCCTTACCGTAGTCATGCTAACAGGGGACAATGAAAAGACGGCAGAAAGTATTGGCCGCGAAGCCGGTGTGGACCGTGTCATTGCCGGTGTGCTGCCCGATGGAAAGGAAACGGTCATCCGTGAGCTCCAGAAATATGGCAGGGTTGCCATGGTGGGTGACGGCATCAACGACGCGCCGGCCCTTACCCGTGCTGATATTGGTATTGCCATCGGTGCCGGTGCCGATGTCGCCATTGATTCGGCCGATATCGTGCTCATGAACAGCAAACTGACCGACGTTTCCGCCGCCGTGCGTCTTAGCCGCAGTACCGTCAGGAACATCCACGAAAATCTTTTCTGGGCCTTCTTCTACAATGTCATCTGCATTCCTCTTGCCGCGGGTCTCATCCCCGGCATTAAGATGAACCCCATGGTGGGCGCCGCTGCTATGAGCCTGTCGAGCTTTACGGTCTGCATGAATGCCTTGCGCCTGAACCTTACGAAGATCCATGATGCTTCGGGAGATAAGGCAAAGTACCATGTAGAAGTGGGGCCTGTCTCCGTTCAAAAAGCCGCTTCCCAGAAGAAAAAAGCGGCGGAACAAGTGCCGAGCGCTGCCCTGAAAGAAGATCTTGTCGTGACAGGGATGACCTGCAGTCACTGTGAGGCTCATGTGAAAAAGGCTCTTGAAGCCCTGCCCGGCGTAGTAAGTGCTGTGGCGGACCATACGCAAAATAAGGTCCATATTGTACTTTCGGCGCCCCTTGACGAAAAAGCCGCCGAAGCAGCTGTAATAAAGGCCGGTTATCGCTATGGAGGAATCATGAGTGCAGGAGAGGAAAAAGAGACCCTTCATGTAACGGGCATGATGTGTGCCCACTGTGAAGGCCGGGTGAAAAAAGCCCTCGAAAGCCTGCCTTCTGTAGTAAGTGCCATGCCTTCCCATGAAACGGGTGAAGTTCAAGTTGTCCTTTCTGCTCCGCTTGACCATGAGGCTGCAAGGGCCGTCATCGAAAAAGCCGGATATGAACTGAAATAACGGATAGCTCGTAAGGAGCCGCCTCGTGCGGCTCTTTTTTTTCATCATTTCTTCATAAAAATGGTTGACGGAACGAAAAAGACACGCTATAGTATGCAAGGTTAGTTATAACTAACTATGAAGCTAGTAAAACGAGAGGAAACAAGGAGACTCTTATCGGCTTATATTAGTATAAACTAACTATGCCTTTTTGGTGTTCCCTATAAAGAGGGAACGAGCGCGACCTGCAGCGCTTTTTACAGATGATGGAAGATGGAGCAGGTAAGAACAATCATTCCAGGATGGAGGAGCCTTTGATGCAGAACCAGTATAAAATGAACCGGATACTCACCCTTGGCGTCTTATTTTCCTTGCTTTTTGGTACGTATCGTACGGCTTGTGCAAGTCAGTCCCTGCCGACCTATGACCTAGGAGAAACAGTTGTTACGGCGACCAAGACCAAACTTGAAGAAAAGAAAGTGCCTATGTCGACGGAAGTCATCACCCAGGAAGAAATGAAAGAAAAAGGGGCTTATAATGTCCGCGATGCGTTAAAGCTCGTAAACGGGCTTGACGTGCAGGAAGCCGCCATGGTCGGCAACAATGTTTCCCTGCGCGGCATGGGTACGAATGCCACCCTGATCCTTGTGGATGGGCGGCGCCTGGCAAGTGAGGATTCAGGGCAAACCATGAATGTCTATGAGCTGAACCGCATGAACATCCATGCCGTTGACCGCATTGAGATTGTCCGCGGCTCTGGCTCCGCTCTTTATGGGAGTGACGCCATGGGTGGCGTCATCAACATCATCACGAAGAAAAACCAGAAAGCCGGCGGTTATGTCGGAACGGACTTGGGCGGCCGGGAACAATCCGTTTATGGCGGCGTTTCCACGGGCAACGTGGGTAAGTTCAATATGAATGTGGACTTTAACGTGCGCGATGTACGCAAAATCGATACGGACGGCAGCACCAACATGTATGGTCCGCGCCGGTATCTCAATTTCAACAGCACCTATCGTTTTGACGACCATTCCGGGATTGAAGCAGGGGTTTCCTTCCTGAAGGAACAGTATCGCACCTTTACGTCGGGGACGCCTGATTCGACGACTTGGTACGACAATAACCGTCAGGACTATCATGTGAAATACTTTGGCTTTGATGATAAAAACGACTATGAATTCCAGGTCTACTATGACCGGCTGGGTAAGGAATCCCGCACGTCGCGGGGCGGCAACTGGACGGGCTTTGACCATGCCAAGTATGAAACGACCGTGACGGAAGCAAAGAACACCTACCGTCCCAATGAGGACCATGCCATCACCTTTGGCGGCGAATACCGCCATCAGAAAGTTGGCGGAACGCGTCTTGGCACCATTGAAGGTCACAACCGGGTAGAAAACTATTTGGGGCTTTCCAGTATCTACTCCGAACAGAGCATGGATTCCTATGCCGCCTACCTCCAGGATGAATGGCAGCTGACGGAGAAGCTCTTCTTCGTTCCTTCCGTGCGCTGGGATCATTTCGACAGCTTCGGCGCCCAACTTTCCCCGCGGGCCGGCCTAACTTATGAATTTAGTGATGCGGCACGGGTCAAACTGAACTATGGTCTCGGCTACCGCGCACCGACCATCTTCGAACTTTATTCCCGCATGGAACACAATTTCGGCCGCTTCTCCTATCAGGTCTGGGGGAATGATGCACTGGAACCGGAAAAATCCCGCACCTTTGATATTGGCATCGAAGCGGAAAAAGGCAAGAGCAGCGGGAAACTCTCTTACTTCCACAACAAGATTGATAACCTCATCGATACCCAGCTCATCGGGCGCTTTGGGTCGACCACGCGCTACCAATACGTCAACGTGAACAAGGTGGAAATGAATGGGATTGAAGGCGAATACAATTACCGTTTTGATGATCACTGGAGCGCCAGAGCAACCTATACCTACCTCGATGCGAAAAACAGTGAAACCAATACCCGCCTGACGGGCCGGGCCCGCAACAATGGCATTGTCGAACTGACCTATCTGTCGGGTAAGGAAAAACCCTGGAGTGCCACCCTCTACAATACGTGGTATCGGGATTATCTAAGCGGTGAAGGAAAGAACTATACCTACAGTACAACAAACTTTGTCGTTACCAAGGATCTTAATCGGAACACGCACCTTTATGCAGGTGTGGACAACATCTTTGACAAGCAGTTCCCTGATACGGATGCTTATTCCATCAATGGACGCACGTGGCGGGCCGGCGTGGAATTCACTTTCTAACAAGACCAAAGGACTGGGACTTTTCCCGGTCCTTTCCCTGTTTCTCATCGCGGTGAATGTTGACGAGCGTTGAATGACTATGCTATACTAGCTTAAGTTAGTTACAACTAATTTAAAATCAAGGTAGAATTTGATAATTAAAGAGCTAATTCATTTTATAGTTAGGAGAAACTAATTAATGAAACGAATCATAACCCTCATTTGCTGCCTCTGTACCTTTCTTTTTGCTGGCTGCTCCTTAAAGGAATCCGTTTCCGAATCCTCAAGCGGAAGAGCCCCCTTCGTCCTTTCCTATCCGGAAAGCCTGCAGAAACAAGGCTTTCCAGATGCCTTGTGCCTTGAAAAGAGGCCCAAACGGGTTGTGACGCTGACCAATTCTCCTGTCCTTGCCCTTTATGAACTGGGCGTAAACCAAGTTGGTGTCCCTGATACAAAGATCCTGGCTTGGCCCCAGGCAATCAAGGAAAAGGCCACGCTTTTCCAAACCGGTATGCGTTCCCAGATTGACCTAGAGTCTGTCATCGCCCTTTCACCAGATCTTGTCATTGTTGGCGTCCATGCTAAAGATACGTATGGAAAGCAGCTCGAAGCAGAAAAGATCCCTGTCTATTATGTCGATGCCGGGCCGACCGTCACCTATGAAGATGTGAAGGCCATGACCCTTATCCTGGCCAGTGCTTTTGACGATGGTTCAGGCAAGAAGGACGCCATCCGGAATCGCTTTGAAAAAGCAGAAGAAATGATGAAGGAAGCCCGCAGTCGCTATGACGGGAAAAAGGTCCTCATCCTCCAAGGGGCACCGCCTCGCTTTTACGTGCAGAACGAAGCCGGCACGGTGGGCTCCATGTTCTCCCTATTGGGCTTTAAGAATGTCGTCGGTAAGGGCGCCGGTCCCATGGTTCCGCTGAAGGAAGAAGAAGCCTTGAGCTATGAACCTGATCTCATTGTGTTTGTGAGCGGCATGGGCGGCGGAGACGAGACAAAAGTCCTCATGGAAAAAGAATTTGCGGCCCGACCCTTTTATTGGAACGAATTCCGTGCTGTCAAAAACGGTCAGCTGGTCTATTTACCACGCCGCTTTGCTGTTTCTGGCGGCCTTGAAGAAGTGGAACAGATCAAAGACCTTGTGAGTCTGCTGGATGCAGTTCCGGGAGCGGGCAAATGAAGAAACGGACTGGTTTCGTATTTTTGGCGCTTCTCATCGCACTTGGCATTCTTGCCGTTCTTGCCTTGGGAATTGGCAGCACCTATATTCCGCCTGGACAAATCCTCGAAGGCTTCTTTAAAGAAAATCGCATGGCCCGCGTCATTGTTGTTGGGCTGCGCCTGCCTCGTGTCCTTCTAGCCATCATGATTGGCATGGCCCTCTCCCTTGCTGGGGCCCTGCTTCAGGCTGTTATGAGAAACCCCTTGGCCGATCCAGGCATCATCGGGGTCTCTGCAGGGGCAGCAGCGGCTGCAACGTCGGTCATGCTCCTTTTCCCCCGTTGGCTTTCTCTTGTGCCGCTTGTAGCTTTTGTGGGCGCCCTTTTTGCCTGCGTCTTGATCTACCTTATGGCCTGGCGCCGCGGCATCGACCCGGTGCGCATTGTTCTTTCCGGCGTTGCCGTGAACACCGTTCTTGGTGCCTATACGTCTTTTCTGCAGCTCCTGAATTCCGATAACCTTGCAAACGTTCTGGGCTTTTTGAATGGGAGCCTTTCGGGACGCAGTTGGGGGCACGTGGAAACGGTGGTCATTTACGTGAGCATCGGCACCGTCCTTGCCTTTTTTGCCATACGCGGGGCCAACCTCCTGCAGCTTGGCGATGACGTGGCGCGAAGCCTTGGCGTCGATGTGAACAAGACCCGCATCCTGCTTTCCGCCTTAGGCGCCTTTTTGGCGGCGGCTACGGTTGCTGTCGCCGGTATGATTGGTTTTGTTGGCCTTGTCGTGCCTCATATGGCCCGCATGCTTGTCGGCCCGAACTATAAGGACCTTGTGCCAGTGGCGGCCGTCATGGGAAGCGTGACCTTGCTTTTGGCTGACACGGTGGGGCGCATGCTCGTGCCGGGCATGGAGATCCCTGTCGGGGTCATCATGGCCATGACAGGGGGACCCTTTTTCCTATACATGCTTCGGAGGAAACGTTTCTAATGTTTGCTATCAGTGGAACCAAACTTGATATTGGGTATGAAGAGCGCCTTGTTCTCAAGGACTTTGACATGACCGTAAGGAAGGGAGAAATCACAACTTTCGTTGGTCCTAATGGATCAGGCAAATCCACCCTTTTAAAGACCTTGACTCGCCTCATTTCTCCCCAAAAGGGCCGCATCACCTGCTGCGGCAAGAATCTTGATGAGATTCCAAACAGCGAATTTGCCCAGATGGTGGGCGTCCTGCCCCAGCACCATATCGCACCGCCAGGCTTTGTCGTAAAGGATCTCGTGAGTTTTGGCCGCGTGCCTTATCAGGCGTGGCACCAAACGATTACGGAAGAAGACGAGAAGGCCATCTGCCGCGCTATGGAAGCAACGGGCGTTTGGGACCTTCGGGATAAACCTCTTGTGAGCTGCTCCGGTGGGGAAGCCCAGCGCGTCTGGATTGCCATGGTCCTTGCCCAGGAACCGGATCTGCTTTTTTTGGATGAACCAACGACTTTCCTTGATATTTCCTACCAGCTTGAAATCCTGCGCCTTGTAAAGGAACTTAACAGGACCCTTGGCATGGGCGTCGTCATGGTTCTTCACGACCTGTCTCAGGCCATGAATGTCAGCGATCGCATCGTCGTGCTGAAGGATAGGAAAAAATACGCGGAAGGACCGCCCCAAAAAGTCATTACGGAAAAAATGATGAAGGACGTCTATGAAGTGGATTGCCGCCTTGTTCCCATCAAAGGAAAAGCCTGTCCCGTCCTCGTCTACGAAGATCTGCTGTAAGGAGTCTATCGTGATTGTCTATTTTATTCGCTCTCTTACGGCATATAAGGGCTGGTTTTTCTTCCTTGTCATTATTTCCGCTTTGGGCGGTCTTTTGGAACTTGTCTTTCCTCTGGGGGTTCGGGACCTTCTTGAAGAAGGGGTGTTCCTGCAAAGCTGGCCTGTTCTTTTTCGAAAGATTGGCTTTCTTGCCCTTGTGGAAGGGGCGGTCTTTCTCTTTTCCCTCCTTGGTTCCTATTATGGGGGAAAGCTCAGCGCCCGTGTGGAAAATGACCTGCGTATGACCCTCTTCCGACATCTGACGCACTTATCTTTTGCCTTTTTTGATTACAGCCGGACGGGAAAACTTATGGCAACCCTCATGGGAGACATCAGTGAAGCCGGTGACCTTGTAAGCCGCATTCCCGGCGATTTTGCCGTGAGCCTTGTGACGGCCGTAGGGACGATCATCCTTCTCTTATATCTCAATCGCCCCTTGGGCCTTGTCGTCATTGTCCTCATGGCCTTTAAGGTCGTCCATACCATCGTCATTAGCGGAAAGCTCCGGAACCAATATGGACGGAACCGAAGGGAATTTGGACACCTGTCCGCCTTGGGCGAAGAAAACCTGAGCGGTATCCGCATGATCCGCGCTTACAGTGCTGAGCATCATATCATCGAGGCTTTCCAAAAGGTGGCCGATGCCTACCTAAGGGCCCGGGAACAAACCTTTTTTCTTGGTGCTTATTTTGGTTCCAGCATCAGCCTCTTTACGCACCTCATCCAGTTTGCCATCCTCCTCATGGGCGTTTTTGAAATCCGCCGTGGTGCTATGACCATTGCCGACCTTGTGGCTTATTTCCTTTATGTGGGCGTGTTTATCAAGCCTGCCATGAAGCTCGTCTTTTTTGTTGAAGCGTATCAAAAGAGCATGGCTGGCTTCCGCCGCTTTTATGAGCTCATCAGGGTGGAAGAAGAAAGCGGCAAGGATCTCCCGCCCCTTGAAGCCCCGCATGGCACCATCGAGTTCCGCCATGTTTCCTTCCACTATAAAGGACTGCCCGATGTACTCCATGACTTGTCCTTTACGATCCGGAAAGGGGAGACCATCGCTTTTGTCGGTGAAACGGGCAGCGGAAAAACGACCCTCTTAAGTCTTCTCCTGCGCTTTTATGACCCTACCCAAGGGCATATCTATCTTGACGGCAAGGATGTGGCGGATTATTCCCGTGACAGCATTCGCAAGGCCATAGCCTTTGTCTCCCAGGATGTCTTCCTTTTTTCCGGAACCATTGCGGAAAATATTGCCTATGGGAACCTTTTTGCTGGTATGGAGGCCGTTCAAAAAGCGGCCGAAAGGGCCCATGCCGCATCCTTTATTGGGCGCTTTCCCCAAAGCTATGACACGGCTGTGGGGCAGCGGGGCGTCCGCCTTTCCGGCGGGCAGCGGCAGCGCATTGCCCTTGCCCGGGCGTTTCTTCGCGCGTCGCCCATCCTCATTCTTGACGAAGCAACGAGCGCTCTTGACAACGTGACAGAAGCCCAGGTCCAACGGGCCATGGAGAGTCTTCAGCGCGGGCGTACCACCCTCATTGTGGCTCATCGCCTGAGCACGATCCGCCATGCAGACCGGATCTTTGTCATGAAACGCGGGCGCATTGCGGAAGAAGGTACACTGGAGAACCTAATCGAGAAAAAAGGACTTTTTTGGAAACTTTGGACAAAGGAACAGAACCAGCCGCAGCCAAAGCGGCGGAACCGTTCCCGTCAGCATCTTGGAAAGAAGGGATGAAACGATGCAGCCATTTGCATCCGGTTTAAGTTATTTTGTTCGCGGAGGCTGGGTCATGTACCCGCTCCTTGTCTGTTCCATTGCAGCCGTAACCGTTGGCATCAACCGCTATCTGTTCTTTAAGAAAAAAGACAGCGGAAAGGTTTTTACGGAAAAATTTTGTACCCTCGTTGAAAATAACGACTGGGAAGGGGCCAAGAAGCTTGCCGATAGTACGGAAGGAGAAATCGCAAAACTTGCTACCATCGTCATGGATAAGCATGAAAATTACGAGTACCTGGAAAACTTCATTTCTTACCGGGCAGAACGTGCCATGGATAAATTTGAGAAGAACTTGGCTTTGCTCAATATCATCATCACTTTGGCCCCTGTCCTAGGCCTTTTGGGAACGGTCACGGGCATGATGGGGTCCTTTTCCAAACTTGTTGAACGCGGTCAAGATCCCATGGCCGTAACGGCAGGTCTTGCTGAGGCCCTCATTACGACGGTCTTTGGCCTTGTCATTTCCATCATTGCTGTCTGCATTCTCGGTTATTTCGAACGGCGCATGAAGAGCATTACGCTGAGCATCGAAGAAATGAGCAACACCCTTTTGGAGGCTGTACGCAAGAAATGTGAATGTCCCTGCGTGCTGCGAAAAGAGGAGAGGTCCCTATGATCCGTCTGAAAAAAAGAAAGAACCTTTCTGTGGGCATCATGATCAGCCCCATGATTGATATGAGTTTTCTACTCCTCGTCTTTTTTATCGTCAGTACCATGAACATGAACGAAGTGAAGACCCTCCCTGTGAAGCTGCCCCAAGCTTCCCAGGTCGAAGTCGATACAAAGAGCCTTTACCATGTGACGGTCCTGCCCGATGGCAGACTTTTCCTTGAAGATAAGACCCTTACGAAGGAAGCCTTTCTCCTGTGGGGGCGCAAGGCCGTAATCAAGGACCGCAATGTGTCCGTTGTGGTCTACGGGGACGGAAAAACGAATTACCAAAAGATCCTTGATGTGCTCGACCTCTTGAAAGAAGCGGGCATTACCCGTGTTGGCATGGCGGCAGAAAGGAGATAAGCATGGTGCTTTATGCAAAGGACCGAAGCCTCATGGCGTCAATCCTGATTCACCTTTTTTGTTTTGGCATTTTTAGCGTCCTTTCCTATCAAGGCCTCATGACTCATGTAAAAGGAAAAGGTCCCATCTACATGGTAGGCCTAAGCGGTGGGAGAAAGGGCGGGGCGCCTCCAGCGGCTGCCCCTTTTCGCACGAAGAACCTTCCGCCCCTGCCGGCAAGAAGTGATGACATGGTGACAGAAAAAAGTACCGCCCTTCCTTCTGCAAAGATCCTGCAGCCGTCCATTTCCAAGGATGCTTCTGCCTCTTTTGATGTATCCAATGACAGAGCGGAAAGCGGCGAAGGTTCGGAGAAGGGTTCCGGTGCAGGAACGGGTATGGGAGAAGGCACGGGTGACGGCGCAGGCGAAGCGGGCGGTTCTGGTTCCGGTGGACCTTCCTTTGATACGGACGCCATCCAGCCCGATGTATCACCGACGCTTCTTTCCGGAAGCGCCCCCAACTATCCCGAGGCCATGCGCAGCCGCGGCATCGAAGGACGCGTCACTGTCCAGATGGTGGTCGGAAAAGATGGCGCTGTCGAAGCGGCATCGGTCATCCAAAGTTCCGGCTATGGCGTTATGGATAAGGCGGCCCTGTCGGCAGCCTACACTTATGCCTTTGCCCCGGCTTATAAGGAAGGCTATGCCGTCCGCTGTTATGCCTCGAAGACCTTTGTCTTTGCCCTACACTAAGGAGAACCCTATGAAAAGAAAATGGATGATGGTCCTTGGCTTTCTGCCGCTCCTTATGGGGATTCCCCCAAGTCACCACCTCGACGCTGCGCCTGGTCTTTACCTTTCCAAGGCGGGCATGGCCCTGCCGGCTGGCACGGTGGCCCAGGAAGCTGCCCAAAGCGGGATCATATTTTTTGGCGAAGAACATACAAATGCCCTTTCCCACAAACGGGAATTTGAACTTTTGACGGAACTTTACCGCCTTGTTCCGGATCGCTTGGTCCTATCGTTGGAAATGTTTGAAAAGGACGTGCAGGCATCTCTTGATGCCTACCTTGCCGGTCGTATGACGGAAATGGAGTTCCTGAAAGTCAGCCGGCCGTGGCCCAACTATGAGCGGGATTACAGGCATCTTGTGGAATTTGCCAAAAAGAAGGGGCTTCCCGTCCTTGCGGCCAATGTGCCGCGCCGCGTCGCTTCCCATGTGGTCCAACATGGCAGTGCAACCGGCCTGGTTCTGGAAGACGCCCAGTACCTGCCCAAAGACCTTGAACCGTTAACGGGGGAATACCGGGAAAAGTTCCGCCGTGTTATGAAGCAAAACGCGGGCGTTATGCCCCTTGGCACGACAAGAAAGGAGGCTTTTTACAAAGCCCAGTGCATCAAGGATGCCGTGATGGCCGAAGCGCTCATGACTTACCTTGACGCCCATCCTGATGCTGTTATGTTCCATGTGACAGGCTCCTTCCATATGGAAGACGGCCTAGGAACGGCAGCCTATGTCAGGAAGCACCGGCCCGGGGTGCGTCTTTACCTTGTGTCGCCGCAGCACGAAGGGCAGCCCAAGGATAAAACAAGCACACTTCATGAAGTGTATTATGATTTGAAATGATACATACTTGAGGAGAAAGGATTTTTGAATTATAGATATGGGAAAAAACAAACAGAACCAGGTTTATGCAGGCGTTCTCCTGGCCCTTTTCATGGGCATTACACCGAATGCCTTTGCAGGCGGGGAGCCCCTTTCCACGTACGACCTTGGGGAAACGGTCGTTACAGCGACAAAAACTAAGCTTGAGTGCCCATGACGACATCGGTCATCAAGGAAGAAGACATCAAAAAGGGCGGTGCTTACAATGTGCGTGACGCGCTAAAGCCCCTTACCAGGCTCAATGTCATGGAAGCGGGCATGACCGGAAACCAGGTCTCCATTCGCGGCATGGGAACCTCGTCCACCCTCATCCTTATTGACGGCAGACGCCTTGCCGGAGAGGATTCGGGAAGTACCATGAATGTGTATGAGCTCAATCGCATGAGCCTTGATGAGGTGGAGTGCATCGAAGTCATGCGCGGCGCTGGATCCGGCCTTTACGGCAGCAATGCTATGGGCGGCGTCATCAATATCATCATCAAAAAGAACAAAAAAGCCGGCGGTTATGTCGGCACTTGGTTGGGCGGTCGGGAACAAGCTTTGTACGGCGGTGTGTTGACGGGCAAGGTGGGGAAATTGAACCTTGACGTCAATTACAATCTTACAGAAGTAAGAAAAGCGGACCGGGACGGCGACTCCAACATGTATGGACCGCGGCGCTATGTCGATTTCAAGGGCCGCTGCCAGTTTGATGAAACGCGGGGCCTTTCTTTTGGGGCGTCCTATATGAAGGAACAGTATGGGAGCTTTTCCGAAGGTGATCCTACGGCGATGAGCGCGTCCGCCCGCGATGATATGACGGAATGGTATGATAACAATCGCCAAAGTTATTTCGTCAAATACGACGGCTATCACAGCAAAAATGATTATGAGTTCCAGAACGACTACAACCGCTTGGGCAAGAAATCCCGAAAAAAGACGCCCGGCGTCTGGCAGGACTTTGACCACAGCAAATACGAAACATACGTTGTTGAAGTAAAGAATACCTATCATGTCGATGAGCATCATACCGTGACCTATGGCGGTGAGTACCGCAAACAAAAGGCCGGCGGCACGCGCCTTGGCACAGGTGCCGGGAACCGGACAGAAGAAACCTATCTAGGCATGACCAAGCCATATGGCTCGGCCGATGTGAAAAGCTATGCCTTCTACGTACAGGACGAATGGAACCTGACGGATATACTGTTCTTTGTCCCGTCCCTTCGCTATGACCATCACGACAGCTTTGGCGGGGAACTTTCTCCGCGGACGGGCCTTACCTATGCCATGAGCAAAAACAGCCGGATCAAGACAAACTATGGCGCCGGCTACCGGGCTCCGTCCATCATTGAGCTGTACTCCCATATGGACCGCAACATGGGCCGCATGCAGATCCAGGTTTGGGGCAATGAACATCTTGACCCGGAAAAATCAGGACCTTCGATATCGGGTTTGAGGCAGAAAAAGATAAGGCGGGGGCGAAGGTCACCTATTTCCACAACAAGATCGATGACCCTATCTCCTCGCAGTACCAGGGCCGCTTCGGACGGACTGTCCGCTACCAGTACATCAATATTGACAAGGCCGCCATGAAGGGACTTGAAAGTGAAGTGACCTACCGCTTCGATGATCATTGGCATGCCAAGCTTTCCATGACCTATCTGGATGCTAAAAATAAGCTCACCCAAGCGCCTTACAGGCAATGCCCGCATGAACGGTCTCGCCGAACTTTCCTATACGACGGGCAAGGATAATCCTTGGACCATGACACGTTATAACCAGTGGTACAGGATTATCTCAACGGCGATGGGTAAAATTACACCTACAGCACGACGAACTTCGTCGTCACCAAGGACCTTGGCAAGAATACCCACCTTTATGCCGGTGTGGACAACATTTTTGATAAACACTTCTCCAATGATGACAACTTCTCCATCTGCGGCCGTATCTGGAGAGCGGGCGTAGAATTGACCTTCTGATGAAAAGGAGTTTTACCATGAACTATCTTGTACTTTATTCTTCCCGCACAGGAAATACGCGCATGGTGGCCCGAGCCATCCAAAAGGCCCTGCCGGAAGGCACGCCCTGCGTTGATATCAAGGACCTCAAGGAAAGCCTGCCCGAGGGCACCACTTCCTATGACTGCGTCTTCATGGGCTATTGGGTCGATAAGGGAACCGCCGATGAAGCAAGCCGCACTGTCCTAAAAAGTCTTGATAATCCCTATATTGCCCTTTTTGCAACCTTGGGCGCCGACCCTAAGAGCCCCCATGCTATGAAAAGTTTGGAACAGGGTGCCGCCTGTCTGCCGGATGGGAAAAAACCCCTAGGCGCATTCATCTGTCAGGGCAAAGTAGATCCCAAGCTTATTGAAGCGATGTACCGCATGTTCCCCAGTGACAATATCCATGGGAAGAATCCCAAAAATGAAGCCCGTCACAAGGCCGCCTCCACCCATCCTGATGAAAAGGATTTGAGCGATGCCGCTCATTTTGCCCATGAAATCCAGCTCATGGTGGAAGAGGGACGGAAATGACGGTCAAAGACCTAGCTGCTTATATAGCAGCCCTGCCGGAAGAGGAACGGATCCTGCAGTTTGGTAAAAAGGCGGCAGATCCCCTGCAAGGGGCTTTCCGCCATAAGCGTGTCGTCCACGCCGGCCTCAAGGGGCGCATGATTCCACCCGATAAGGCTCAGGCGCGTTGGAATGCCCTCATGAAGCGTCCCGTAGAAGGAAATCCGCTGCAAATGGCCTATCTTCACATCCCCTTCTGCAAGACCAAATGCCTGTACTGCGGCTTCTTTCAAAACGGGACGGATACGTCCGTCGAAGATCGTTATGTGGACCATCTCCTTATGGAACTTGCTCAGGATGCCGATAAACCGAGGCTTCAAAGTGCGCCCATCCAGGCCGTCTTCATTGGCGGCGGCACACCGACAAGTCTATCTCCCTCCAACATCCGGCGTTTATTGCGCGCTATCCGTAAGACCCTGCCCCTTGCCAACGACTATGAACTTACCCTCGAAGGGCGCGTCCATGACCTTGTGGAAGAAAAAATGGATGTCTGGATGGAAGAAGGCGTCAACCGCATCTCCCTGGGTGTCCAGTCCTTTGACACGAAGGTTCGTCAGCAAGTGGGCCGCATCGATACGGGAGAAGAAGTCATGAAGCGGCTCCAGAAGCTCAGCGCCTACAATCAGTGCGCCGTCATCATTGACCTCATGTATGGCCTGCCGGACCAAACCCTTGACGTGTGGCAGGAAGACCTGCACCATCTTGTGGAAAGCGGTGTCGATGGGGCGGACCTCTACCAGCTTGACGTCTTTGAAAATAGCGACCTTCATAAGCGCATTGAAGAAGGTCGCCTTTCGCCGGCGGCCACAACCCTCATGCAGACGGAAATGTTCCGTATAGGAAGACGCTATATGGCCCAATGGGGCTGCAAGCGGATCAGTCACTGCCACTGGGCTAAAAACAATCGGGAACGGAGCCTGTACAATACCCTTGCCCGCAGCGGAACCCATCTGTTTCCTTTTGGCTGCGGCGCTGGCGGTCATGTGGACGGCGTATCGACCATGCTTCACCGCGTATTGGAACCTTATGAAGGTATGGTGGCAAGGGGAGTGAAACCTTTTATGTTCCTTTCTGAAGTTTCCCCTTTTGCGGCCTATGAAGCCCGCGTCCAAGGAGAGATGAATCAGTGCCATCTAAATCTCGATGCCCTCATGGCGCTTGATTCGCGTCTTGTGAGCCTCTCCCACTTGGGAGACCTGTGGGAAGAATACGGATTATGGCACTTTAATGGAATCCAATATGACCTGACGGAAGCAGGCGAATTTTGGGTTGTGAATATGACCCAAACCCTCCTGGAATGTATCCAGTGGCTTCTGGGAGGAGAAAAAATCATGAACCATGCGCCGGTTGCAGCACAAGGATAATGCATCAAAAAGGACGGGGAATGCCTTTCTTCCCGTCCTTTTTCTGTGTCTTAGGGGAAAGCCCCATAGGGAAAGAAAAATGTGAAATTTTTGTGAAAAATTTCAATCTGTTTCATCCTTATCATTTCTTGATAAAAACAATGACTGTCTTCATAGAACATTTATTAATAAAGAATTTTCAAGAAAATAGTCTTATTTTTTGTACTCTATCCAGGGAGGTCCCCATTATATGGGAAAGAGTCCGTTTCATCCCAAATCAGAAAAAATTCCGCCAATAAGAATTGGTCTTTATCAAAAATTTCCACTTAATAATGATTATAAATGTAACCTATGATGGAACGGATTATCTTGGCAGCGTCTAGATGAGCCTTATTGTCATAAGGATATTTCATCATGTATAATACGACTATATTGCTTGTTTTTAATGGGAATGAGAGGGAAATATTGGCAACAAACAGCAACTGATTAGGTTATTTACCCTCATTGTGGGGGAGAAAGCGAGGAAAACGGCATCATGGCTTCACAAAACCACATATGGTCACCTTATGGCGTCAGTATCAATCAGGATCCCTTCTATGATGATGGAAATAGTCCGGAGGAATCCTTCCAAAACTTGATGGCCCAATTCAGTCAGCATCTTGATGGAAAACGGGTCTATATTTTGGAAAAGATTGGTCCTGACAGTTTTATTATGACCTATGAATGGAAGGTTTCCGCTGTTTCAGAGCGGGAAATGCATCAAGTCTTCACGGCCTCCCAGATTGAAGCCCGTTTTCCCCATATTTGGACACAAGAGGTCGTAGAGACGGAAAAGGCCTATGCGGCCCCTTTGAAGCGTCATGGCAACATCATTGGCATCATCGGGTTTGATAAGGACCCGGATAAGCCGCACCATGACAGTTCACAATCGGTTCGGCTGCTTGGTTTTTTTGTCTCGACCCTTCTTTACAATTGGAAGCTCATTGAACGGCTCCAGGTCCTCGGTTATACAGATCCTCTGACCGGGGTAGGCAATTTCAATCGGCTTCTTTCCGCCCTCGACCATTTATCGGATGAAACAAGCTTGGGCGTCATTTTCGCTGATGTTTCGGGGCTTAAGAAGATCAATGATAATTATGGCCATGAGGCGGGCAATGACCTTTTGACCCGGGTTACGGGAACCTTGATTCAGGTCTTTGATAAAAAGCAGGTGTTTCGCGTTGGTGGGGATGAATTCATCATTCTCGATGATGGCATCAAGGAAGCGTCCTTTCTGGAAAAGGTCAGGGAAATCCGTATGCTCATGGCGTCCCGGAGCATCAATCTTGCCGTGGGCGTTGTATGGGTTCCGCAGTTTTCGATGGATTTTTCCGTCTTGAAAGAAAAAGCCGACCGCCGTATGTACGAGGAAAAAAGGGCATTCTATGAAAAAATGGGACAGGAGGCGCCTGTATACCATCAAAACAGCGCGGAGGAACTGTCCCTTCGCATCAACTGCGATACCGTGCCTTCGCCATTTTTTGTCTTCGCCGTGGAACGTGATAGCGTGGGGGCAATTAAAAACATTCGCATCAAGGTCGTGAACCAGGCCTTTGCCGACCTTTTTAACATGCGTCCTGAACGCTGGACCAATCGTTCCATCATGCCGCTGCTCAAGGCTCCGGATCAGCCCCTGTGGGCGTATATCCATAAAATGGCCAATGAAAAGGAAAATGTAACCTTTCGCATCAAGAGCCAGTTTCTCCAGGAAGAGATGTTGATTTCCATGAAGATGACGTCTCCTTATTATGGAACCCTCGTCATGATGCCCCTCGGCCAGAAATCGCAAGTGCCGTGTCTTTGAAGAAGAAGGTGTTCTTATGAATGTTCAAGCATACGACATTGCCAAATTAAAGGAAGCGCAGGGAAATCGTCTGGACAGCACCAGTGATTTCTGGATGCAGGCCGAACAGCTCCAAAAGGAACTTCTCCAGCAGGGGAAGAAGGCCTGCTACATTTTCCTTGATCTTGAAAATTTTCGATTCATCAATATGCAGGGGGATATCAGTGAAGGGGCCCATTTGCTCACGGAAGTGTCTGCCCTGATCCATCAGACCTTTCCCGATGCCCTGATTACGCGCGGTGCCTCCATACAGTTTGCGGTTGTGACCGGGGTCCCGGATGTGCGGGAGCGGCTGATCCATCTCCATAAGAAGGCGCTTTCCCTGCGCAGCAACAATCAGCTTGACTTAAAGGCAGGCATATTCATTGTTTCCAATCCCCAGATCAGCCCCATTACCGCTTCGGATTATGCCAAAGCAGCCTGTGCCCATATCAAAAAGGACTATCAGGCGGTTTACCGGGAATATGACGAAGACCTTCAAAAACATTTGGCCATCGATCACTATGTGGTGACCCATTTGGAAGAGGCCCTGAAAAACCACGATATCAAGGTTTTCTTCCAGCCCATTGTCCGGACCTTGACCTGTAAGGCCTGTGCGGCAGAAGCCTTGGCTCGTTGGGATGACCCCCAGTATGGCCATTTGTTGCCCTCTATCTTCATCAAACCGCTTGAGGCTACGCAGCTGATCACTAAATTGGATCTTTATGTTGCCGAAGAAGTCTGCCGTCTTTATGAGGACCTTCAGCTCCGGCCTGATGTCAATTTGCCCATTTCCATCAATTTTTCCCGCAGTGATTTCCAGAATTGTGAGATCCGCAGGGAGCTCGACCGGCTCCGAGCACAATATCACGTGCCGGACCATGCTCTGTGCGTGGAGGTTACGGAACGTGATTTCTGTGATGATGTATCAGTCCTCAAGGACCAGATCAAGGATCTGCGGGATCATGGCTATGAAGTCTGGATGGATGATTTTGGAAGCGGTTTTTCCTCTTTGAGTCTCCTCAAGGATCTGGATGTGGATCTGGTCAAGTTTGACTTGCGCTTTCTTGTGGGCAGTGCCCATATCAACCGGGGAAACTTCATCATCGGGGCCCTCATTGCCATGGTCAAGCAGCTGGGGATGAAGACTCTTGTAGAAGGGGTTGAAACCGAAGCGCAGTTGGAGTATCTCCAAAGCGTGGGCTGTGAACGGATGCAGGGATATCTCTACAGCCGGCCCATCCCGTTTGCCCAACTGTTGGATCTTGCCATCTGGGATACGGATGAAACGGCATCCAATTGCCGGTATTACAATGCCGTGGGCTGCTGCAACATGGTGCAGGCCATGCCGGAACCGGTTTCCCATGGCAAGGACGAACGGCTGGTCCTTCCCTCCCTGCCTGCCTGCATCGTCGAATATCAGGCGGGGAAGCTGAGCCTTCTTGAAACGAACGCGGCCTTTACGGCGCGGGAAGGGCAGCTGGCATTTCGTGATTCCGCGGCTTTCAATGAATATATGGGACAGGCAGGGACTTTTTACCGTAGGAACCTTCTGCAGGCCATCAAGCAGTGTCAGGATACGCAAATGGGCATCACCATTGAGGTCCTCAGTCATAATGAAGTCTGTACCCTGCGCATTGACCCCATTGCCCGAAATGAGTCAAATGGCGCGGAAGCTTTTCTCATCATTCTGACCGGTGTCCGCACGTCGGCTTTCAAGGACCGAAAGGCGGCTGTCCAGAGCATCATGAATGGGATTTTTTCTCTTTTTGATAGCTTCTTTGCCCTTAACCTGACAAACCAGACCGTCCATCGGATCAAGGTGGGAATGAGCGTGATCGATGAAATCGAACGGCTGCCCCTGCCTTTGTTTTTGCGGGAATGGGCAAGGCGGCACGTTTTCTCGGAAGACTGGAAGCGCTTTCTGCAGTTTTATGATTTAGCCACCTTGGTCACTCGCATCAATGAATCAGGATGTGGCTATCTTTCCACTTTTTTCAGGGTCACGAGCAGTGAACAGGAAAATCGCAATGGCTGGCAGCTCCATTTGGTCTGGCTCTCAGGGGAGCCTTCTGATGTCAAGGTCTATTGCGGAACGGTCAACCTGCGCCATTTCATGGGGGCCCAGATGCCTCGGCCCATGGAACCTATTTTGGCGCGAAACAAGCTGGTTCCGTCTCCCCAGCTGGATAAGACGGACGCCATTTTGCCAGAGGTCCTCTGGGAAGCCATGATCCATTTACCGGAAATGAACGTGTACTGGAAAGATGTCAGGGGCCGCTTCCTGGGGGCCAATGATGCTTTTTTGCATTATTTCAACCTTTCTTCCCTGGATGATATCCTCGGTCAGTCGGAAGAGGAACTGGGCTGGAATGTAGAATTTGACCCCACCTACCGGGAAGAGGAAATGCTCCTTGGGCAGATTCCGGTCATTTCGGAGGAAAAGGTCCACTGCATGGCCAAAGGTATGATCCGCACGGTCATGATGAACAAGATTCCCCTCATTGAAGGCGGACGAATTGTCGGCAGTCTTTCTTGGTTCCGCGATGTGACCCGTTTTACCCAGATCCAGGCAGAACTCAAGAAAAAAAGCGTTATAGATGCCTTGACAGGCGCATTGAACTACCAAGGGTTCAAGGAAACACAGTCCCATTTTGTGGATAATTATCAAAAGTGGGACCTTGACTTCATCTTGATCTATATGGACCTGGATGATTTTAAACACTGCAATGATGCCTATGGTCATGGGTTTGGCGATATGGTCCTTCAGGAAGGGGTCAAACGTCTGCAGAAGATCTTTAACCATTATGGGGTCGTCGCCCGTGTGGGAGGCGATGAGTTCATTGCCCTCCTGCCTATTGTTGGATCCGAAGACATCCGCCGGATCAAGCAGGAAATCCAGCAGTCCCTCAAAGCGCCCCTGTCCATTGACGGTAGGTCCTACCTGGGTGGAATATCCGTGGGCATTGCCCGCTATTCCGAAACAGAGGACATGGATGCCCTGCAGGAACTTGCTGATCAGCGGATGTACGAAGATAAGAAAAAACGTAAGAAAATGCAGGATCTTACGTATGGATACCTAGCGACCACGGAAGGAAATTAACGTGAGGTTATATCGAATTGATTATCCTAAAATCCTTTGGGGGATTGTGCTCCTAAGCCTCCCTTTTGCGATGCCCCGTGCTGCCGAAGCTGAACCGACTCGAAAAGAGACGGCACGGCAAGTGGGACTGGCCCTTTCTCAGGCGGATGCCCCGACCCGTCAGGAAGCGGTGAAAAAACAGCTGGCAGCCTTTTCTGAACTGTCGCGCCTTACGGCCCGGGAAGCGGCCATGGTAAGCGTCCTTGAAAAGGAATACAAACGAGCCTATTCAGCCTATGAAAAAGCTCAGCAAGCGCTTGAAGAGACGGAAAAAAAGAAGATCTACGCGTCCCTTCAAAGCGGCGATGAAGCAGTGATGGCCCCCCTTGAAAAAGAAGCTTCGCATCGGGAAAAAATCCTTACAGATGCCAGCGTCCGTCTTGCTCTTATCAAAAGAAGGCTCGAGCCGGCAAGAAGCCAACTTGCAGCCTTGACGGCAAGAAGGGATGGGGTGCTGGATGAAATGGCAGGCCTTGTGTCGCCAAAAAAAGCGCCTTCGGGAGTTCTTCCTCCTGCATCAACTGACGCGGCAATCTTGAAAGAAGGGAAAAATTTGGCAGAAGCCCCGTCCGTCCCGACGGAAACCTTGACGGACCTACCCCGCAAACAGGCTGAATATGCCGAAGAACTGGCAGACCTTGGCTATTATGAGGAAAAACGCGCTCAGGACCTCGCCGTCCTTGAAACGCCGGAACCGGCCGTCGATCTATCCAAAAGATTCAAGATTGATGGGGAACTTCGGATTGATAACAATGATACGTCCAACCATCATGCCGTCGATCCGGAACGGAAGCGGATCCAGTTCCCTGATGACCGGCTGCGGCTGCGCGCCAGGATCTACATGGATTACAACCTGGATAATAACTGGCATGCTATCGGGATGCTTGAAAGCGAGAAGGCCCTCCATGGCGATGACAGCATGAACGGGACCATTGATCTTGATCGGTACTACCTGAAAGGGGCTGTCGGAAAAGTCATGGTCATGGCCGGTGCTTTCGGTAAGACCTTGGCAGAGGGAAATATCTATGACAGCCGGTTCAAGGGCATACAAGTCGCCTATGGCGATCATCATCCCTGGTACTACGAAGGGGCTTTCGGCAAGGTCAATGAGGCCGATGAAGTTACGGCACTTACTGCCATTTACCAAAAAGGAGAGCACAAACTCTCTTTAGGGGCCTACGGGTTCCGCATGGATGGGGGCAACAACCGGAACATCGGCATGCTTGGTTATGAGATGCCTCTTGGTGGCTGGTGGCGTGTGGGAGCCCAGTATCTTTTGGGACACGATGAAACAGAGCCCGGCGGCAGCGGCGGTGTCTTTTCCTTGAGCCGCGGCGAGGAAAACAGCTGGGAAAAGGGCAACCTCTATACCTATGCCAAGTATTACTACCAGCCGCGGGCAACTTACGTGGAACATACCATGAATGGGGTGGCTGATTATATGCATGGATTCAAGGGCTATGGACTGGGTCTGTCCTACACGCTGACCCGCGACTGGGTCCTGAGCCTTGAGTACGATGATTTGGAAGACCTTCAGTACGGGACGCGCAGCCGCACCCTCTGGGCAGGCCTTTCCTACTATTTCAAGAATTACGGGAATGAGGAACCTGAAGATCAGGATAAGACGGAAGGAACGAAATGAATGTCTTTGGCGGCCTTGTCTGTCAAAGTGAAAGGAAAAAGAGGAAATAAGGATGAATGCTATTGATCTATGCAGCGATCTGACCGCCAGAAAATCAAAACTGGCTGTCGTCGGATTGGGTTATGTGGGGCTGCCGCTGGCTGTCCAATTTGCCAAACACTATGACGTCATCGGTTTTGACACCAATGAAAAAAAGGTGGCCCGCTACAAGGCGGGCGTTGACGTGACAGGGGAGGCAGGGGACGCAGCCCTTAAGGAAACGGACTGCCAGTTTACGGCCCAGGAAGAAGCGCTGAAAGATGCGCGTTTTTTTGTCATCGCTGTCCCAACCCCACTCAATGGGGACAATACACCGGACCTGACGGCGGTCAAAGAGGCAACGGCCCTTGTGGCCCGCCATCTTTCCCGGGGCAGTATCGTCGTTTATGAATCAACTGTCTATCCCGGCGTGACAGAAGATATCTGCCGTCCTATCCTGGAGCGAGAAAGCGGATTTGCCTGCGGGCCTGATTTTAAGATTGGCTATTCACCGGAACGCATCAATCCGGGCGACCGCCAGCACCGGCTTTTCAACATTGTCAAGATTGTCTCCGGAATGGACGGGGAAACGTTGGATGCAGTGGCTGACGTCTATGGATCCATCATTGAAGCTGGAATCTATCGCGCTCCCACCATTAAGGTCGCCGAAGCCGCCAAACTGGTCGAAAATTCCCAGCGGGATATCAATATTGCCCTCGTCAATGAATTTGCCATGGTCTTTAGCCAAATGGGCATTGAGACCAAGGAAGTCATCAAGGCCATGAATACCAAATGGAATGCCCTGGGTTTTTATCCCGGTCTTGTAGGGGGACACTGCATCGGCATCGATCCCTACTATTTTGTCTACCAGGCCGAAACCTTGGGCTATCATTCCCAGGTCGTTTCTGCCGGACGCCGCATCAACAATGGCATGTCAAGTTTTGTGGTGCGCCAGGTCCAGACCCGGCTTCTGCAGGCCAAGATCGATATCTGCAGGGCCAATCTTTTCCTTTTTGGCATGACCTTCAAGGAAGACTGCCCTGATGTCCGAAATTCCCGGTCCTACGATGTTTATGAGGAATTCCGCAAGTGCGGCCTTTCTCCCAAAATGGTCGATCCCTGTGCCGATAAAGAAGAAGTCAGCCGTCTTTATGGGCTCGAACTGACGCCCTTGGAAGCTGTTCATGATGCGGACTGCATTGTTTTTTTGGTCCAGCATGAAGTCTTCCGAAAGCTGCAGATCGACGAGGCGGCAAGCTTGTTCCGCCGGCCAAAACCAGGACAGAAACAGGTCCTCATTGACGTCAAGGGCATGTTTGAACGGAAAGCTTTTGAAGAAAAAGGATTTCTTTACTGGAGTCTATAAAAGGAAGTGCCCATGAAAAGTGAAACCAAACTAAAAGTGGGACTGGTCCTTATCTTTTGTCTTTTCCTTGGGGGCGGAATGTATGTCATCAAGGGAATGGTAAAAGACCTCAATGCCCGGGACATCACGCGGTTCATGGCTGAACCGGCTGCTTCCTACGAGGCTTCGGAAGACGCCGTCAAAAAGGCGGTTGAACGCTATCAACAGGGCATTGGACCGGCCCGTCTCCTTGCTCGTCCTGACTCTTCTTCGGTACTCCTTGTTTTTGATGGACTGCCCTCCAAGACGGATACCGAGCGGCTTCTTGCGGTTCTTCGCAGCCATCAGGTGAAGGCCTTGTTCTTTGTAGAAGGGGAAAATGCGGCCATGGACAAGGAGCTTGTGCGCAAGATCAAAGGAGAAGGTCATTTGCTGGGAAACTTTACCTTCCATGGACAGGCCCAGGCAGAGACCCTGCCGATTGCTAAGTTTATGGCGGAAGCTGTGGCTGCCCAGACGGCCCTAACGGATCTTACCGGGTCAGCTCCGCAATATATGCGGGCCCCAAGAACGAAGGTTACGGCCGACCTTCTGGTAAGGACAGCCGCGGCTGGTCTTCCCGTATATGTAGATACACCCCTCCTGTTTTACCCCAGTCAGATGGCAACCAAAGACAACGTCAAAACATTTGCCCTTGGCGTGGGTGGGGGGAGCATCCTTGCCGTGGAAAGCGGCGTTCCCGTCGTGGGCGGACCTAAAAAGCCCAAGGTCCAAACCGGGAAAAATGGGCCCATCGAGCACCCGCCCACAGTCAAGGACCGTCCCGAAAAAGCGGCTTCGGACGGGGCCAGTTTAGCGGAAAAAGTAGAGGTCTTGATTGAGTCCCTTCAACAGCGGGGCCTTAAGATTGTTGGATTGTAGGAGAAGGATTGTGAAAGAACATTGTGATGTCCTCACGAGGGAGAAAAAAGACCGTCGATTGTTATCCCATGTGCCGGATGCATCGGGCGTGCGCAGCCATCGGGACCGCCGCAGAGGAAACGGCGGCGGACGGGGCCCTGAGGATTTTGGTGCCTATATCAGGGAAGATGCTGCGGGACGGCGCTATCTCGTGGATTATGAAGTTACCGTCCGTGTAGAAAAGGACCGTATCAAGGCACGGGCCCTTGACATCTCAACAACGGGCATGCTTCTTCATGCCGAGCTAGGCTGTGACGAATCCTTGCTGACTGAAGGAACAACGCTTTCCCTTTCTTTTGAAATAACCCCGGGAACCCTGCCTGAAGGATACGAAATGAAAATCAAGGACCTAGGGGCCACGGTTGTTAGATCGTTCCATAAAGAGAATGCGGAGGGCCTTTTTATTGGCGTGCAGTTTGCGGACACGCTTGCCGAGTTTGCCAATAAAAAACGCGGCCGCTATATGCTGGGGCTTGCTTCGTTTTTCCTTTTTGTGGTTGTCTTTGTCATCATCATGATGCGGGCTGAATCGGTCCTTTATTTCCGGTTCAACAAGACTCTTTATTTATATAGCATCATTGCCGCTACCCTGCTGTTATCACGCTACCTTTTTGGCGCGCTCTACCGGCCTATGAAGGTGGATCCCGATTTTACGCCGGGGGTCACCATCATCATTCCTTGTTTTAACGAAGAGACGTGGATCGATCGGACCATCCTTTGCGCCATCAACCAAGATTATCCTCCTGAGCAGCTGGAAGTCATCGTTGTCGATGATCATTCCACGGACCATTCCTGTGAAGTGATCCAAAAGACCATTGATTCCCTGACCGCATCGGATCAGCTTTTCCACACGGACCAGCGGATCCGCTGGATCCGTCAGCCTCAGAATATGGGCAAGAGGGAAGCCATGGCCCGCGGAGCTGAGCTTTCCACAAAGCCCCTCCTCGTCTTTGTGGATTCAGACTCCTTTCTTGACCCTTATGCCGTCAGGAATCTTGTCCAACCCTTCAAGGACGAAAAGATGGGCGGCGTTTCGGGCAGGACTGACGTGGCCAATACCTATACCAATTCCCTGACCAAGATGCAGTCTGTCCGCTATTATATTGCCTTTCGCATCATGAAAGCGGCGGAAGGCTACTTTGATGCCGTGACCTGCCTGTCGGGACCGCTTTCGTGCTATCGCAAGGATCTTGTCCTTGCCCATAAGGAGGCGTGGCTGCACCAGACGTTCCTGGGACAGAAAGCGACCTTTGGGGACGACCGGAGCATGACGAACTTTATTCTCCGCGGACATCGCACAACTTATCAGGATACGGCTATCTGTTCCACCATTGTCCCCAATACCCACCGCATGTTCCTCCGGCAGCAGATGCGCTGGAAACGGTCCTGGCTGCGGGAATCCCTGATTGCGGCTCGTTATATGTGGAAAAAGGAACCGTTTGCCGCCATTTTCTTCTATATGGGATTTTTGGTTCCCATTATTGCTCCCATCATTGTGCTCTATAATGTCTTCTATGTCCCCATCATGTACCGAATTGTCCCCTTGGGCTTTTTTGTCGGGATGTTCCTGATGGCGGCCCTGATGAGTCTTGCCCAGCTTTTTTTGCGGCGGAGTACAACCTGGATTTATGGTCTGTGGTTCTGTATCTATTACGAGCTGGTCCTGCTCTGGCAGATGCCCGTGGCTTGGTTCACCTTCTGGAAATCCAATTGGGGGACCCGTCCCACACCTGCTGACGTAGGACCCCAAAAAGGAGGGAAGATGAAGCCATGAGCCTTGGAGATCATGCCTATACGGTGCTCAAGGACCGCCGCAAGAAACGGCGTGTCCTGATCCAGTTTATTATCCTCCTTTTGGTCTTATTGGGGATCTTTTATGCCTTCTTTTTCCTTAAATCCTATACGCCCTATGCTGAGGATGAGGAAAGTTCCACTCTCAATACGGGATTCATTGCCCTTTCCTATGGCGGCGTTGACCGGACGGGGCGAACCTCGGACCTTATTGGGGAACCTCTTTTAAATGACCATTTGGCGGCCCTTCGGAAAGCCGGCTATGTCACAGTCACCAGTAAAGACGTGGCCGCCTATTATCATGAAGGAAAACGCCTTCCGCCGCGGGCTTTGTATTTGATGTTTGAGGATGGGCGCCGGGATACGGCTATTTTTGCCCAAAAGAGCTTGGAAAAATATAATTTCCATGCCACCATGTTTTCCTATGCGGAAAAACTGGAATCCAAGGATCCCAAGTTCCTTAGCAAGCGGGACATGCAGTCCCTCATGGATTCGTCCTTCTGGGATATGGGAAGTGATGGGTACCGGCTGCACTTCATCAACGTCTTTGACCGCTACCACAATTATCTGGGCGAGCTGACGCCGCTGCAGTTTTCCATGCTGCGTTCCAGCCTGGGACGCAATTACAATCATTACCTCATGGATTATCTCCGCGATAAGGATGGCTATGCAAGGGAAAGCTACCAGCATATGGTGCGGCGGATCGATTTTGATTATATGAACCTTCGCGATACGTACCAGCGAGAATTAGGATTTGTCCCGGAAGCCTACGCCCTCATGCATGCCAACACCACCCAATTTGGCAACCAGGACGATGTGAGCGCGGTCAATGAAAAGTGGATCCGCCGGCTCTTTACCATCAATTTCAATCGGGAAGGCAGTTCATTCAATGCCCATAACAGCAGCCCTTACGACCTGACCCGCCTGGAACCGGGTACAAAATGGCCTGTCAATCACCTTTTGATGCGCGTTGCCGCCGATACGAAAAGCATGGGGAAGATTCCCTTTGAAGAAGGTGACGAAAAGCGCCAAAAAGCGTGGAAACACTATTCTGGCGCCTCGGAAATCACGGGCAATTCCCTTATCCTTACGACGGCTCCCTATGGCATTGGGCTGACCGAACTATTGGGCAGCAAAGCGTATCAAAATTTCAGCTTATCCGTTCGTCTTACGGGCAACACCTTTGGCCGTCAGCAGCTGTTCCTGCGGGCAAGTGAAGACCTTTCACGATGCCTTATCGTGGAACTAAGCGGCGGCAGGCTCATCGTCACGGAACGGCGCCATGGGAAAGATACACCGCTCCTGCAGGAAAATGTGGATGTGCTCCTTGATAGGCCCCGTCTTTCTGTTGAAGAAGCTCAGAAGGAAGCGGAAGTCAAGGACTATGAGACACTTGCCCGTTATGCCCCGACTAGACAGGCTGCTGAGCGGTATGCCCAAAAAGCAGCGGCACGAAAGGCGAAACCAGCCCGTTCTGTCAAGGAGGGGGCTGCTCCCTATGAACCGAAGCTGGAACGAAATGCCCGGGAAAGCCACAGCCTCACCCTTTCCCTTCAGGATGATCAGCTGCTCATCACCCTCGATGGGAAAGCCCTTGATCCGCTATCCGTCCTGATCCTTGATCCGGGTTGTCTATTTTTGGGGGCGGACATGGGGAAAAATGAAAGCTGGAGCCAAAAGAACCAGGCTGAAAGTGTGTATGACGCGACTTTTGAAGACCTTGTTATCCATTCCCAAACGGGCCTTGATCCCGAAAAGGAGCAGGTCCTTTATTCTCTTAAGCTGTCTGGCCTTGACCGGTTCCGGTATGAAGCCGGGCAATACTGGGAAGACATCTTGAATTGGTTCCTTCGTTATATCTAAAAGAAAGGGGAATTTGCTGCCCTATGATCACTTTTCATCGACACCGCTGGGCTTTCTTTCTGGTCTTCATGGTCTTTTTGAGTCTAGTAGGTCCCACCCGGGAAGGCATGAGTGCTCACTTGTCCCTTTCGGCATGGATTCCCTATTGGAACCGGGCAGAAGGGGAAAAAGAAGCCCAGGTCCTTCAGGACCGCCTCCAGGACATTTCATATTTTGCCGCGTATTTTAATGACCGAAAGGAATTGGTTTTCCCTGAAAGGTTCCAAAAACCAGCGATTTCTGCAGACGGGGCCTATCTTACCATTGTCAATGATGTGGTTTTCCCAGATGGAACGAGCCGCTTAAAGGATACGGAACAATTAGCCAGCCTTCTTGCAACCGGAAAGAGCCGCAAAAAGCATGCTGTATCCATTCTTGATCTTGCGGAAAAGCACGGCTTTTCAGGCGTCGAAATCGACTATGAAACCCTTTGGAAAAAGGGCGATACCCGTCTTCAGGAACACTTCCTGCGTTTTCTTTCTGAACTGGAAACGCAGGCTGCACGGCGCCATCTCAAGGTCCGCGTCATCCTGGAACCGTCGGCGCCATTTGGTGCCCCTTTCCCGAAGAACATTGAATATGTCGTCATGGCCTATAACCTCCATGGTCCCCATAATGGCCCCGGCCCCAAGGCCGATCTGGCCTTTATTCGCAGAACGATGAAGAAGATGGATGCCCTCAGGGGGGAGGCCGCCCTTGCCTTTTCGATGGGTGGCGCAATCTGGAAGGACGGAAAAGAAGGCCGTTTCCTTTCTGAACAGGCGGCAGCGGCCCTTGCTGAACAATATGGAAAGGTTCCCCAGCGGGATGAAGCCAGCGCGGCCCTCCATTTTTCCTATGAAGCCGATGGACACACCATGACTGTTTGGTATGCTGACGTTACGACCCTTGAAGCCTGGAGCCAAGCGGCCCTGGAAGCTGGCTATCCCCACGTGTTCCTCTGGTCCCTCGGGGGCAGCGGCAATCTTTCACAGCTTGCTTCCCGTACAGGGGAAGGAGGGAAGGAGTAAACCGTGAAGAAACTCATCTTGCTGTACCTTTTCTGTCTGTGCGTTGGCTTTTCTTCCCTAAGCGAAGCCGGAAAGGCACTAACCATCATTCCAACAACCAAACAGGCCGTCATCTTTACCTTTGGCGGTCTGCAAAACGCCCAAACCGTAGCCGATGTACTCCAGCGAATGGATGAAGAAAAGCTGCGGGGCACCTTCTTTGTGACGGAGCGTGAACTGCGGGAAAATCAAGGAACCATTCGCCTCATCAAGAACCATGGCCAGGAAATTGGCATAGGTCTGCGCCCTGGGGACGCTCCTACACGGGACGCGGTCAAAGGGCAGCTGGAGCGCATAAGGACGCGTCTTCAAAAAGAATATGGCGTGACACCGACCGTGGTGCGGCAAATGTATGGCCCTTCCTCAACCATTGTTGAGGACGTCGCTCGTGAAATGAACCTCACCTTGGTGGGACAGACACGCAATGTGGTCCTGACCCGGCTCAAAGACGCCATGTCAACGGATGAAATCATGAACGCTGTCTTCAAAAAATGGGACTTTTCCTTGGGACGGGGACAGATTCTCTATTTCCGTCTGGATTTTCTTTCGGATCCCACCCTTATCGGCAAAGTCATGACAAGGATCCATAAGGAAAAGGTCGACGTCAATACATACCGAACCTTCCAGGACCAACCGGAAGCAAATCCCCGGAACGATTCGTCCTACGAAGTCCTTTCCGTCAGCGATGTTCTCCGCGATACGGCAAAGCGCTGGACCTATCCCGTTCCTAAGGAGCGGATTCCCGAGGCCCTCCAGCCGGGAACCATTGCTTACCCTGTGGACCAGCATAATTTTTCCAAGGTCTTTTTGTCCCACTATATCGGCGCGCCGCAAGTTGACGATAAGGACCGGATGTACGGCCTCGATCAGGATGTGATCCGCAAAGCCGATAAAAGCGGCGTCATCAAGACGGCTCCTGAAAGGACCATTTTCCTGACCTTTGATGATTGGGGGACGGACAATACCATCAATCAGCTGCTTTATGTCCTTCGCAAACATAAGGTGCCGGCCACCTTTTTCATCATTACGCGCTACATGCCGAGCAATCCGAATCTATTACGGGCCATTGCAGAGGAAGGGCATACCATTGGAAGCCATACGGACCTTCATGCCGCCATGGCCTTTCGGGATAAAAAGGGAAAAATCGTAGAATCCCAAAATCCAGAAGCCTATGCGGAAAATGTGGCTGAGGCCTATCGAAAATTGGCAGAAACCGTAGGAGATGTCAAGGTCGGCGGCCGCTATAGCCTTTCCCGTCTTTTTCGTCCGCCCACCCTTGCCATAAGCGAGAACGGAGCCAAGGCGCTTTTCAACACAGGCTATACCTATTTGGTCTCTGGCTATGAAAGTACCGAGGATTATGCCGCCCACAGCCTTTCCCAATTGGTGGGGGCCATCAAGGCAGGAATCTATACGCCTCGGCAAAGGGTCCGCAAGGGTTCCATCATCATCATGCACATGAGCGGTACAGCCCGTTTCACTCCGCAGGCGCTGGATATCGTCCTCACCCAGAATGAACTGCTGCGGGAAGACGACCCCCGAAAATTCAAGGTGGGGTACCTGACCGATTATTTGGTCCCTGGATATGATCAAATGAAATAAAAAAAGACCGTGAAAAAAGCGAAAAGTCGCTTCTTTTCACGGTCTTTTCTGCGCTTAGGGGAAAAGATAGCTTGTCATGGAGATGCTGCCCAGGTTGCGGATGTGGTTAAAGACTTCCGGTGTTTCCCCTTTGGATGCCCCTAAAAGATACAGAAGGGGCAAAAAATGGTCCGGCGTGGGTGCCGCGTAGGAAGCAAGGGGGTGGTCCCGATAGGTGAGAACTGCTTCATCATCGCGTTCCTGGACCTTTTCCGTAATAAAGGCGTCGAATTCGTCCGCCTCTTTGGAACCGTGGGGGTTATTCCAGTCCGTCTGCATCAGGTTATGGACGATGTTTCCGCTTCCTGCGACGACAATGCCTTCCTCCCGCAGGGCGGCCAGTTTTTCTCCAAAGGCGTACTGATCATGAGGGGAAAGGGTCCCATCGACACTGAGGGGAACAACCGGAAGTGATGCATCAGGGAACATATGGACGAAAAGCGTCCATACCCCGTGGTCGATGCCCCAGTCTTCCGTCATGACGGCCCCTGTAAGATCATGGATGCGGCGGGCTGTCTGCGGGTCGCCCAAAGCTGGATAGCTGACTTCATAAAGGGCTTGGGGGAACCCGTACATATCGTAGATCTGTTCCGGTTTTTGCGCGGCGTTGACGTAGCTGCCTCGGCTGTACCAATGGGCGGAAACGACGGCAATCGCTTTGGGCCGGCCATAGTCCGTGATGATCCTTTTGCCTAGTTCAGTCAAGGTTTTTGTCATTTCATTATGATCCAAAGCCAACATGGGACTGCCGTGGCCAATAAATAATGCAGGCATTCTTTTCATAGGGGAGACCTCCTTTATCATTTCGATAAAACGCTATTTTTTGAACTTGCTCTGATTATAATCCCGCTCTATAATGAAAACAAGAACGGTTTCTTGACTGACTTAGTATGAATTGCTTGACCTTTGGGAGGAAATGCCATGGAACACGATGATTTTGGGGTCTGTCCCTTTGTGACTGCCCAGCGGCTCCTGCAGGGCAAATGGGCCATTATCCTGCTCCATCAGCTCTATGATGGAACAAAACGCTTTGGCGAGCTGGAACGAGCAACGGGCATTACCCACGCAACCCTTGCTTCTCAGTTAAAGGCCCTGGAAAAGGACGGTCTTATTACGCGTCATGTCTATGCCGAGGTCCCGCCCCGAGTGGAGTACACTCTCACGGATATGGGCCGCCGTTTTGGCCCCGTGCTTAGCAGTATCGAGACCTGGGGAAATGAATACATCGCCTATTTGAGGACGCAAAAATAGAGGAGCCGGACACCGGCGTTTTTGAAGCGAAAAGTGTTCCTTGTGGTATAATGATAACAGTATACTTTACTGTATGGGGGTTATTTTCATGGATTATAAAGAACTTGTTGAAAATGCACGGAAATGCCTTGGCAAATGCCATGGCTGCCCAATCTGCAATGGCGTTGCCTGCCGCAATACCATCCCTGGACCTGGCGCGAAGGGGGTAGGGGACACAGCCATCCGCAATTATCAGGCTTGGCAGACAGTCCGCGTCGTCATGGATACGCTGTGCGAAAAAAGGGAAACGGATACCCGTCTGTCCCTGTTTGGACATTCTTTTGCCTATCCTTTTTTTGCCGGTCCTGTTGGTGCGGTTGCCATGCACTACAGTGATAAATATAATGATGTGACCTATAACGCCCAGCTCGTCCCGGGCTGTGCTGAGTCAGGTATCCTTGCTTTTACGGGCGACGGCATGGACGCGGAAGTCATGCGCGGGGCCACGGACGCCATCAAGGACTGCCAAGGTGTGGGCATTCCGACGGTGAAACCTTGGAACATGCAGATGATCAGGGAAAAAATGGACCTTGTCAAGGCTTCGGGAGCCCTTGCGGTTGCTATGGACGTAGATGCAGCTGGCCTTCCCTTCCTTAAAAAATTTGTGCCGCCTGCTGGCAGCAAATCGGTGGAAGAAATGAAAGAAATCATTGCCCTCACGGACGTGCCTTTCATCGTCAAGGGCATCATGAGCGTCAAAGGAGCCGTCAAGGCCGCCCAAGCGGGCGCTGCGGCTATCGTCGTTTCCAACCACGGGGGACGCGTCCTGGACCAGAGCCCTGCTACGGCCGAAGTCCTGCCGGAAATCGCGGCTGCTGTGGGCGGCAAGGTCAAAATCTTTGTTGACGGCGGGATCCGTACCGGCGTTGATGTTTTCAAGGCTCTTGCCCTGGGCGCCGATGCCGTCCTTATTGCCAGACCTTTTGTCAATGCTGTTTATGGCGGTGGCAAGGAAGGCGTACGCTGCCTTGTTGATAAATTGGGGGCTGAACTCAAGGATACGATGGAAATGTGCGGGGCAGCTACGCTCCGTGAAATTACGGGCGAGATGATTCGGAGGTAACCTTCTTTGCTGAAAGGAAAACATTTTTCTCCTAATCAAGTGGTTGCCCTGACGTTTTTGGGGCTGATCCTTGCAGGCGCTTTCCTTTTGATGCTGCCCATTTCCCATAGGGATGGGATGTGGATGCCTTTTCTTGATGCCTTATTTACTGCGACTTCTGCTTCCTGTGTCACAGGTCTTGTTGTCTGTGATACAGGAAAGGTTTTTTCTCTTTTTGGTCAGTTGGTCATCATTGGTCTCATTCAATTGGGCGGACTGGGCCTGATGCTTTTTGCCACGCTTTTTTCCGTTGCCCTGGGGCGGCGCATCAATCTTCAGGACCGCATGCTGATCCAGGCCTCACTCAACCAGAATGATATGAGCGGCGTGGTCCGCATGAGCCTGCGCGTGGCCAAATATACGGCTGTTGTGGAAGGGGTCCTTGGAACGGCCCTGGCCCTGCGTTTTTATCAGCAGTTTGGCCTCAAGGGCATCTATTATGGGTATTGGCATGCCATTTCCGCCTTCTGCAATGCTGGCTTCGACCTTTTTGGCAATTATCAGAGCCTTGTGGGCTATGTCCATGATCCGGTGGTCAACGGCCTCATTGCCCTGCTCATCATTTTGGGCGGCATAGGCTTTGCCGTCATGAGTGACGTGGTCCATACCCGGCACTTTCGGAACTACCGGCTCCATACAAAGCTCGTCCTTGTTTCGACAGTGGCCCTGATCGCTCTTGGGACGCTCCTCATCCAGGTCATGGAATTTGACAATGGAAGGACCCTTGGAACCCTATCGGTCGGTGACCAATGGATGGCCAGTTTCTTCCAGTCCGTTTCTGCCCGTACGGCAGGCTTCAATACCTTTGACCTGATGCAGATGCGCACTTCAACGATCCTTGTTATGGTGCTCCTCATGGTCATTGGAGCTTCCCCGGCATCAACGGGCGGCGGCATCAAGACGACAACGGCTGCCTTGCTGATCCTTTCCGCGCATCAAGTGCTTTTTCAGAAGCCGGAGTGTGTCATTTTTGGGCGGCGCATTGACCAGGAGACTATCCATCGGGCCTTTGCCATTACCACGCTGTCCATCATCTGGATCTTTCTTGCCATCATTGGCATTACGTATCTAGAGGAGACAAGCCTTGTGGAGGCCCTATTTGAAGTGGTTTCAGCCTATGCGACGGTGGGACTTTCCAGCGGACTTAGCCAGCATCTTACGGCAGGCGGGAAGATCATCATGATCCTTTCCATGTATGCCGGACGTGTAGGCATCATGACGTTTGTCATGGCCCTTACGGCTCGCCGCAGGGAAGCCTTGATCCGGTATCCTGAAGAAAAGATCATCATTGGCTAGGAGCATAACTATGAACAAAAAGAAACAGTTTGTTGTCTGGGGCCTGGGGCGTTTTGGCGCGTCCGTTGCGGAAACCCTGGTCGGAATGGGCCATGAGGTCCTGGGCATTGATCATGACGAAGAAGTAGTCCAAGAAATGGCCGATAAGCTGACCCATGTTGTTGTCAGTGAGGCCATTGATGAAACGGTGGTCAAGAGTCTGGGCCTGCGGAACTTTGACGCAGCCATCATTGCCATCGGGGACCTGGAACCAAGCCTTCTGTGCTGCATGATCCTTAAGGAAGCCGGTATGGCGACCATTCTTGCCAAGGCTTCCTCCGAAATCCACGGAAAGATGCTCAAAAAAATCGGCGCCACGTCCGTCATCTTCCCGGAACGGGACATGGGGCGGCGGGTTGGTCACAGTTTGGGCTTTACCAACATCCTCGACTTTGTGGAACTGTCCGACAACATTTGCCTTGTTGAACTGGATGCTCCTGTTGGGGCTGTCGGCAAGAGCTTGGTCGACCTTGATGTAAGACGTCGTTTTGGCGTCAATGTCGTAGCCGTCAAGCACCCTGATAAAAAGACGGAAATCAGCATGGATCCGCAAAAACCGCTTATTGCGAGAGACATCTTGGTGCTCATCGGCACCCAGAAAGATATTGAAAAGCTGAGGGAGGAACTATGATCAAACGTCTCACATCCCTCCAGAACGAAACGGTGAAGAAGGCCGCCAGCCTGCAGCAAAAAAAGTACCGCCTTAGGGAAGGCCTATTTCTCGTCGAAGGGGTCCGTGCTGTACGGGAAGTCCGGTCGTCTTCGTGGACCGTGACGGCTTACTTTTTTACGGATCTTCCTGAGGATTTCCAAAAAGAGGCTCAAGGGTCAGACATTCCCTATTATGAAGTGACTGGGGACATCATGAAAAAACTGACGGCAACGGAAGAGCCCCAATCGTTGGCCGCTTTGGTCCGCCTTAAGGAAAGGAGCCTTGAAACGGTCCATCCTGAAAGGGGGCTGATCCTGGTTCTTGACGAAATCCATGATCCTGGAAATGTCGGAACCATGATCCGTACCGCACGGGCCATGAATGCCCAAGGCGTTATCCTGCTTTCTGGCAGTGCCGACCTTTATAACCCCAAGGTAGTGCGTGCAGCCATGGGAAACCTCTTCCATATCCCGGTCTTTACGGGAATCACGGAAGACGCCCTTATGACCTTTGCCCAAAAGGCAGGTTGGACCTTGGTGGCAACAGCCCTAGATGGCGCCGCTGACTTGCGGGATTTCACATATCCCCAAAAGACGCTGCTCATCATGGGCAGTGAAGCTGAAGGGGTTTCTCACAGTCTCTTGGAAAAAAGTGCCGCCCGCGTCAAGATTCCCATGCTGGGGGAAGCGGAAAGCCTTAACGTCGGCGTTGCTGCAGGCATCCTGCTCTATGAAGCCATGGTGCAGCAGGATCCGGGACGGAACTGATTTTCTCCTTTCCCAAATGATTGACGTACCCAGACCGTGAGTGTATAATATCAGCGTATATCGACAATGCAATGAGGGAGACAGTACTTCCCATTTCTGGCAGAGCGATCCGGGGAGGGTGTGAGCCTGGACAGAAGGAAATGAGAAAGAAGATCACTCCGGAGCTGGTCATCGAAATCACAGTAGAATGACCCGTCTTATGGCCGTTATCCCATACAAAGTGGCAGGATAAGCCTGTCATGAGGGTGGTACCACGGGTTAAACCTCGTCCCTTAGGGGACGGGGTCTTATTTTTTGGAGGTGGAGCAAGTGTCAAAAGAAAATGAAGGGTATGGAAGCACGCTGAACCTTCCTGCCACAGATTTCCCTATGCGCGCAGGGCTTCCCAAAAGGGAACCGGACTTTTTAACATTCTGGAAGGAGAAGGGTATCTATCAAAAGAAACTGAAGGCCCACGCAGGACATAAAAAGTTCATTCTTCACGATGGCCCTCCTTATGCCAATGGCAAGATCCATTTAGGCCATGCCCTCAATAAGATCCTCAAGGACATCATCCTGAAGTATAAATATGCCCGCGGTTTTGATACCCCCTATACACCGGGCTGGGATACGCATGGGATGCCGATTGAGCATGCCTGCCTCAAGGAAGTGGGCGTTGACCGTCATAAACTCAGCGCCCTTGAACTGCGCAGGATGTGCCATGACTATGCCTTGAAATGGATCAATATTCAGCGCGAAGGGTTCAAACGGCTTGGCGTCCAAGGCGATTGGGATCATCCTTACATCACCATGAAGCCGGCTTTTGAAGCCGAACAGATCCGCGTCTTTGGGGAAATGGCCCACAAAGGCTATATCTATAAAGGCAAGAAGACCGTTTATTGGTGTCCGCACTGCGAAACAGCCCTGGCGGAAGCTGAAATCGAATATGCAGACCAAAAGACTCCGACCATCTACGTGAAGATTCCTCTTGTAGATGCAAAGGACAAGGCACCGGAAGGCGCACAGGGCAAGAAGACATCCATGGTCATTTGGACGACGACACCGTGGACCATCCCAGCAAATGTCGCTGTTACGGTCAATCCTGATTTTGAATATGCTTGGGTTGAATACGGGGATGAAGTCCTCATCATGGCAAGTGAACTTGTCGGGAAAGTTGCTGAGGAATGCGGCATCATCTTTGGTAAGGTCCTTGGAACAACGAAGGGCCGGGATATGGAATTCATGGAATGTGAACATCCTTTCCCGGAATATAACCATCGTAAATCCCTCGTCTGCCTGGGTGACTATGTTGACCTGGAAACTGGTACGGGCTGCGTCCATACCGCTCCTGGTCATGGTGATGTTGACTATCTGACAGGCCTTAAATATCACCTTGATATCCTTTGCCCTGTTGATGAAAAGGGCTGTTATACCGATGAAGCCGGGGAAGCCTTCAAAGGTCATTTTGTCTTTGATAGCAATGGTCTTGTCATCAAGCATCTGGCGGAAACGGGCCATCTGTTGGGCAAGAAAAGTATCCATCACCAATATGCCCACTGCTGGCGCTGCAAGAACCCCATCATCTACCGCGCGTCGGAACAGTGGTTCTGCTCTGTTGATGGGTTCCGTGAAGATGCATTGAAGGCCATTGACAATGATGTCCAGTGGATCCCGAGCTGGGGTAAAGCCCGTATCCACAATATGGTCCGTGACCGTCATGACTGGTGTATTTCCCGTCAGCGCGTCTGGGGCGTGCCTATTCCTATCTTCTACTGTGAAGACTGCGGAGAACCGCTCATCACCCCTGATACAATCAGTCATCTGGCTGCCATCTTCGAAAAGGAAGGCAGCGACGCTTGGTGGGCCCATACGGCAGAAGAACTGCTGCCGGAAGGTACGAAGTGCGCCAAATGCGGCGGTACCCACTTCCGTAAGGAATCGGACATCATGGATGTTTGGTTCGACTCCGGGTCTTCCCATCGCGCTGTCCTCAACCATTTCCCCGGTCTTACCTGGCCGGCTGACCTGTACCTTGAAGGCAGCGACCAGCATCGTGGCTGGTTCCAGTCTTCCCTTCTGACAAGCGTTGCCACGACGGGTAAGGCTCCGTACCGTGCCGTCCTGACCCACGGCTATACCCTTGATGGGGAAGGCCGCAAGATGAGCAAGTCTCTCGGAAATACCGTTGCCCCGCAGGACATCATCAAGGATTATGGTGCCGATATCGTTCGTCTCTGGGTTTCTTCCACGGACTATAAAGGCGATGTCCGCGTCTCTAAGGAAATCATCAAACACGTTTCCGAAGTGTACCGCAAGATCCGCAACACCATCCGCTACATCTTGGGCAATACGTCTGATTTCGACGCTGAAACCATGAAGGTTCCTTTTGCCGAAATGGAAGAACTTGACCAGTGGGCCCTCATGCGTCTCCAGGAACTCAAAAAAGACGTCGAGAAAGCCTATGAAAATTATGATTTCCATGTCGTCCACCATGCTATCCATGATTTCTGCACTGTCGACATGAGCTCTTTCTACCTTGATATCATCAAGGACCGCCTCTATGCCAGCAAGAAGGATGATAAGAAGCGCCGCAGTGCACAGACGGCCATGTACGAGATTCTCAGCGACCTCATCGTCATGCTCGCTCCGATTCTGAGCTTTACCATGGAAGAAGTGTACCAGTTCATGAAAAAACCGGCAGGCGCTCCGGAAAGTGTGCTTATGCTGGAATGGCCGAAACTCCATGAAGAATATCTGGACAAAGCCAAGATGGAAAAATGGGAACACTTCATTGCTATTCGCGGCGAAATCACGAAGGTCCTTGAAAATGCACGCCGGGAAAAGACCATCGGCCACTCCCTTGATGCCAAGGTCGACCTTTATGCCACGGGTGAAGCTTATGAGCTCTTGAAGCCCTTGGAAAAGGACCTGCCAACCCTGCTCATTGTTTCCCAGGCTGCTATCCATGAAGGCACAGATAGCGGGATGAAGACTGAGCGCGACGACCTGACCGTGGCTGTCGCAGCCGCTGAAGGTGAAAAATGCGAACGCTGCTGGAACTATGATCCCACCGTTGGCAAGGATCCGGACCATCCGACCTTATGCCATCGCTGCATCGAAGTCCTCAGCGACTAAGAAAAAGGGTTCTTTGTCAAATGTTGGGGTGCCCCACAACTAAATCGCCTTTTA